>JBKQKT010000347.1:0-11689 GCA_052147365.1 Candidatus Korobacteraceae bacterium
GCACATTTAGATCACTATAAAGCAGGCCTTCAGCCTGCGAACAATTCAAGAAGAAACATTCCAAGCAGACCAGCCAGGATATTTCTCGCGCGTTTCCTGCGTGTTCGACGCCGTTCTCTCGTCTCCACAAAGATAAGTCCGGCCACTGTCAACCACAAAACGCTGTGGATCGCAGCGCCCGTCCGACCGGCGGGAGAGGGGTTGGCCGAGCCGGCGGTAGTGGTGATCGTCATAACGACCGCCGTCGCGCTGGTACCGGGCGTCACGGGGTTGGGAGTGAAGCTACAGAACGAGATCACGGGAGCGCCGGAACAAGAAAAAGTCACGGCACCGGTGAACGAGGCGCCGACCGGCAGCACGCTGAAATTGTAACTGGCGGATTCTCCGGGCGTGATGGTCTGAGAGGTCGGTGTGAGCGAGCCCACGGTGAAATCCTGCAAGACTGTGAGAGCGGTCGTCCATGTGGAACTGGGCGCTCCGCTCACGTCTTCTGAACTAATGCTGATATCGTACGTCCCCGGTGTGGCGCTGTTCGGAACGTTGATCGTAGCCGTTACAGCGACGGACGCTGCCGCGCTAATCGTGATCGGGTTCTGCGGCGCGACCGTGCATTGCGCACCCGGCACCGCCGTAGCGTCGCAGGTGGCATCGACTTGACCGCTATAGAAATTGGTGGAGGTGAAGGTTAGATTCGCGGCTACCTGACCGCCGGGCTCCGATGAAAGTGTTAGCGGGCCGGTGATCGTGTAGTCTCCCACATTGAATGGCACGGTCAGAGAATGAGTGGTCGATCCGGATACACCTTGCACGGCAATCTGATAGCTGCCGGCCGTGAAACTGGTTCCGTTGAGAATGAGGTTGACGCTAGCCGGGAAGCTGCTGACCGAACTGGGACTGATGCTGCAACTGTTGGCGCCGAAAGTATCCGCGCAACTCAGGGTGACGGTGCTGGCAAAGCCGTCCTGTGCGGCGATCGCAATGGGGCCGGCCGTTCCCGTGCTGCCGGCCTTCACATTCGGGAAGGGATTGGGCTCGCTCAGAATAAAGTCGGGGTTGGTGGTCACGTCCATCGCGAACGAACTGCTTAACGGCTCAGGCGCTGCCGAGGTCGTGGCCTTCAGCGTGACCGTGTAACTGCCAGTGGTGGTTGTTGCCGGGACGGTCACAGTCGCCGTCATGTTTACCGGTGACGCGGATGTTGGATTCACCACTGCGCCGGGCGTAAATCCGCAAGCCGCGCCGGTGATGCTGGGAGTGAAGCTGCAGCTGAGATCCACGCTTTGGTTGAACGACCCCTGGGCTGTAACCTGGAAACTCACCGGCGGAGAAGTTGCGCCGCGAGGCTCAGTCACAGTTGTGGGTGAAGGCGTGGACAGGCCGAGGTTTACTACACTCAGGGTGAGGGCAGTGACGTTCGTCGTGTTATTGGAATCAGAGCCAGCGGCCTTTAAATTGAAGTTGTAGTCGCCAATGGCGCTGCCGGTGGCGAGTGAGAACGCGGTGCCCGTCGAGGCAGGTGTGAAGGTGGCCGGACTGGGAGTGCAGGGAGTGGGAGGACTTGAGGATCCTGCCTCGCAGCTCAGCGTAATCGGGCTGTTGTACCCATTGACTGCCGTTACGGTGCCGTTGAAAGTTGGCGTGGTTCCTGCGAAGGCGGTGAGCGGCGTATTCGACACCGTGATTTGAAAATCCGGGGTACCAATCAAATTGAATTGCCACACGCCGCGGCCGTAAGTGGAAGCGCGCAGCAATTTCTGACCTCCGGAATTGAAGAGCGCGAGCGCCGTGACGGCCACGTTGGGAAGAAATCCACTTTGCTGGCTGCTCGAACTGGGTCCGACTTCCGTCCATGCCGCGCTGGATGTTGAACTCTGGAAGACTCCAACGTCAGTGCCGACATAAACAACGTGTGCGCCGGGATCGACCACGACTGCATTCACGGGAGAATCGGGAAGGCCGTTGGCGGCTGTACCCGTGAAGTCGGTCCAGCTTGACCCAGCATTCGTGGTCTGCCAGACATGTCCCGGGCCCCCGGTGAAGCCCATCACTGTGACGTAGGCTGTATTGCCGGTGGAATCGGAGCTGTCGATAGCAACGGCCGAGATCGGAAACTGATTGGGGTTGATGCTGCCGCCACCGGGGCCGTTCAGCGTGACGTTAGCGAAGGTGGAAACGGTACCCGAAACCGCGGTGGCGTTGGTAGTCACCCAAACATTTCCGCCGACCGGTGTAGATAAATCGTTCGGGCCGAGGCCGTCTGTGGCGGCATAGATGACCTGCGAGCCGTTTGCATTGGCAGGGCCGCCGGCCGCCAGAGCCCGAACTACATTGACCTCAGTGCCGGCGCAGGTGCCCGTGCCGAAGGTCTCGAAATTGAGGCTCAACGCGATGTAAGCGCCGCCCGCCCGCGGCCCGCGCCACACCCGGCAGGTTCCCACCAACAACGCTGACGTCGACTGCGGGTCGAGAATGTAGGGGAAATAAAACGAGCCGTCGTCGCCTCCGACGCTGCCGCTGCTCACCACCACCGTGAAGAGGCTGTCGTTGCAGCCCACGCCCGACGAGCACTCCTGAATATTCAGCGTGCCGGAGCCTGTATCCGGGTTCGAGGCAAACCAGTTGTCCGTGTTGGGATCGATGGCGTTGTAGCCGCCATCGCCCCCGAGCACATTTCCCCAGATCAAGCTCGTTGTGGCAGTCGCGGTTGCCGGGGAGCCGTTGTCTTGCGTGCCTCCCAGAAGCGTGTTGGGATCGGTGACATGCTGAGAGAAGCCGACGAACTGGGTCATGGAACCCAGATTCTGGTTGAGGTCGTCGAACTGATTTGTACCGGAACATGAGCCGGTGGTGAGCCCTGTGAATCCATTCAACGCACGGTAAATCCCGCCGTCGTTGGCAAAATACATCAGGTCGGCTCCCGACGACGGAATTACATATGCCAGCGCATGCTGGTCGGGATGCACGTGCGCCAGCGCTGAGAGTGGATCGCAGCCATAGACATGCGTGAGGTTCATGAACGGGGTGCTGGAACACGAGGGGTTGCCGGCGCTGATCGAACACTTATAAAGATTGATCGCGCCCGCATACAGGTCCGTGGCTGCATTGCCGTTAGCAAGGGCCAGCAGTTCCAGGTTGTAGAATCCCTGTTCCACTCCGCAGCCTTCCTCATTCGATCCGCAGTTGATGATGCCGCTGTCGCTGATTTGCGTCCATGAAGCGCCACCGTTCGTACTCTGCCAAATGCCTTGATCTACGGGACTGTCGCTGGCGCTCAAAGAGACGAACCACACGTACATCTCGTTGCGTCCCGGCACCACCGTGATTTCGCCCCGATAGATGGGACAGGTCGCGACATAGTTTTGCGCGCAGGCGGTTGGGCTAAGCAAGCCTGCAGCGCCCGGCTGACTAGCCAGGCGTGTCCAGGTCAGACCGTCAGGGGAAGAGTAAAAGCCGTGATAGCGCTCGGCGGCAAAGAACAGTCCCGCGGCGGCGTTGTACACCACCGACGTTGCCGAGGTTGCCTCGCCGGCTCCGGAAAAAAGGGCATCATAGGTCCAGGTCTGGCCGCCATCGGTTGAAGTGTAGAGGCCACGGTAGGTTCCGGTAGTCAACGCGCCATCGGTCATGCCCTCAGCGGTTGCCGCCATCGCCGCGACGACGGTGTTCGTCTGCCCGCTGGCGGTGCTGAAAGCCATACGCGTCGCGCCTAGACCGTTGAAAGAGAGTGCTCCGCTGTTCGCGGTGGAAATCAACGTCCAGGTGTTGCCACCATCGGCGGAACGCAGAATGCCGAGCCCAAAATAGGAGTCGGCCGAATTGTCCGCCTCGCCCGTTCCCACCAGAATCACGCTGTCGCTGGGATTCGAGTTTCCCGGCTGAATCGCAATCGAGCCGATCGAGAGCGTAGCTTGATCGTCGGTGACCGCCGTCCAAGTCACGTTGTTTGCCACGCTCACGGCTGCGTTCGTGGATTTCCACACTCCGCCTTGCGCCCCGCCGATGTAAACCGTATTTCCAGTCGGATCCGCGGGATCGATCGCTACGGCGGTTGCCCGTCCCGAAACCTGGTTGTAGTTCTGAAAGCCGTTGCCGGTCGCGTCGGAAGCCAGCGGCACAGGACCGAGAGGTGTCCATCCGCCAGAGGAGGGTTGAGAGTTGGGATAGGCGACCTTGGTGCGGGCCAGTCGGGCTGCGCGGGCCTGCATCTTGGCCTGATAGGCGCGGTGGCGCAACTCTGCCGAAGACTTCCCGGGAACCACGCGGCCATGCAGAAACCATTCCGAGCGTTGCTCTTCATGATCGGCATCCGCATCTGTGATGCGAGTTTCGGGAGCGGTTTTCCTGGCGCCCTGGGCATGTGTGATGGAGATCAGCGAAAATGGCAGGGCTGCGAGCAGAGCCGTGCGGCCGAACCTGGGGAAGATCATACGTGCTCAACCATGTGCTCCAGTATGGGAGGGCGAAAGGACACGGTCAAAGTAAAATGCGCCCAAAATCGTGCTCCAGACCGTTTCGGGAAGCAGGCGGGAACGGAAGCGACCGTCGCAGACTCCGCGAACAGCGCTCGACCGAGCAAGATCAAGCGTCGTCCCTGTACAATCTTCATCACGTTCTTATATGCGGTTCAATACGATTTCCTGGAGGACTTTTCAGAGATGAGCTGCCGTTTTCTATTTCTTGGGCTGATCGCTCTTCTGACTCTGGTACCCGGCGCCTCGATCCAGCCGGCCGGAGCCGCGGACCGCGAGATCAACGTGGCCGCGGCTGCGGACTTGAATACCGCGCTACAAGAAGTCGCCACCAACTATGAGAAGCGTACCGGCGTCGCAGTGAAGCTTTCATTCGGAGCGTCTGGCGCATTGACTCAGCAAATTCAAAATGGCGCGCCGTTTGACGTTTTTTTCTCAGCCGACATGGATTATCCCCGGCAGTTGATCACCGACGGTCACGCGGAACGCTCCACGTTGTATCGTTATGCCGTGGGACGGCTGGTGCTGTGGGTTCCTAAGAATTCACAGCTTGATGTCGAACACAAGGGCATGGATATACTGCTGGATCCATCTGTGAAGAAAATTGCAATCGCCAATCCGCAGCACGCACCCTACGGACGCGCCGCCGCTGCTGCGCTAAAGCATTATGGTCTTTATGACAAGCTGAGCGACCGGCTGGTGCTGGGAGAAAATGTCTCGCAGGCAGCGCAATTTGTGGAGTCGGGAAACGCGCAAGCTGGGTTCGTCGCCCTGGCACATGCCACAGCACCCGCACTGCAAGGCGAGGGAAAGTACTGGGTCGTGCCGGCTGAGGCATATCCTCCGCTGGATCAGGGTGTGGTATTGATTTCGCACTCGGCCCACGGGCAGGACGCAGCAGCTTTCCTCGAGTATGTGAAGTCGCAGGAAGTTGCCGCGGTGCTGCGACGCTTCGGGTTCAGCTTGCCTGAGCAGAAAGACAAACAGAAGTAGGAAACCAGCCAGAAAAATGTCGATCGATTGGCAGGCATTTCGGCTCACCATAGAACTCGCGGTGGTGGTGTCGGTTATCCTTCTTGCAGTTGGCCTGCCTCTGGGTTACTGGATCGCTTTTTCGCGCTGGCGCTGGAAGTTCCTGGTGGAAGCGCTGGTTGCCTTGCCGATCGTGCTGCCGCCAACGGTGCTCGGTTTTTATGTGCTCGTCGCGCTCGGCTCGCGAAGCCCTTTGGGGCGCTGGTGGCAATCTTTGACGGGACACACTTTAGCATTTACCTTCACCGGGCTTGTAATCGGCTCCATCCTCTATAGTCTGCCGTTCGCGGTGCAGCCCTTCGCGGCTTCATTCTCATCGGTGGATCGCAAGTTGCTGGCTGCTTCTGCCACGCTGGGTGCGTCGCCCTTACGTACGTTTTTCCGGGTAGTGGTTCCGCTTTCCGTGCCCGGACTGGTTACGGGAGTAGCCTTGGCGTTCGCTCACACCATGGGCGAGTTTGGCGTAGTGCTGATGGTCGGCGGCAATATTCCCGGTGTCACGCGCACTGTCTCCATTGCAATTTACGATCAGGTGCAGGCCTCCAACTACGCGGCTGCCAATGCCATGGCGCTGTTGCTGCTGATCTTCTGCTTCGCGGTTCTGACGCTGGTTTACGGGCTGAACCGGAGAACGCTTCATACTGCGACAGCCAGTCAAAACTTGCGGACAATAGATCCGTTTCAATAGCCACATCGATGCCCACGCCTGCGGACCCGAGACTCGCCAACTTCACTCTGAGCGCACGCGTCCGCAAGACGTTTCATTCTCTGGAGCGCGACTTCTCTCTGGATGTGGATTTCACCGCCGCGCCCGGATTCACCATACTGTTTGGAACCTCAGGTTCAGGGAAAACTACCCTGCTCGACTGCGTCGCCGGCTTGGC
Organism: Candidatus Korobacteraceae bacterium; assembly: GCA_052147365.1. Classification (GTDB taxonomy): domain Bacteria; phylum Acidobacteriota; class Terriglobia; order Terriglobales; family Acidobacteriaceae; genus Bog-257. Next base: position 6,386 of record JBKQKT010000347.1, read on the forward strand.
CACCCCCGACGCCGGGCGAATTGTGGTGGGCGAGCGCGCCTTCTTCGACGGGACCGCTCACACAGATGTTCCCGTGGCCAGGCGCGGCATCGGATACGTCTTGCAGGATCTCGCGCTGTTTCCGCACCTCACGGTCGAGCAGAATACAGAGTATGGTCTGGCGCGTCTGCCGCGCCCGGAGCGCCAGCAGCGAGCGGAGGCGATGCTGCGGGAGTTTCGCATTGACCACTTGCGTCAACGGCGCCCAGCGGAAATCTCCGGCGGCGAAAGACAGCGCGTGGCGCTGGCGAGAGCCTTGGTGACCGACCCATGTGTGCTCTTGCTCGACGAGCCTCTCGCAGCTCTGGATGCCCCTACCAAGTCGAAGATCCTCGACGACCTTCGGCGGTGGAATGAAGCGCACCGCATTCCGATACTGTATGTCACGCACAGCCGCGAAGAGGTGATTGCGCTGGGCGAACGCGTGCTGGTGCTGGAAGAAGGCCGCATCCTCGCGCAAGGCACGCCGCATCAAGTGCTGGGCGCTCCGCTCCAGGAAACGGTGGCGCAGCTAGCGGGCTTTGAAAATATCTTCGACGCCACGGTTTGGTTGGTCCACGAGGATCGCGGAACCATGACTTGCCGAATCACCACCGGAAACGCGACCGGGAGCTCCGTTCTTCTGGAGACGCCCCTGATTCGCGCGGATGTCGGCTCCCGCCTGCGGGTGGGAATTCGCGCAGGCGACATTCTGCTGGCCATCGCAAAGCCCGTAGGACTGAGCGCCCGTAACGTGCTTGCAGGACGAGTAGTCTCCCTGGAAAGGCGCGACATGACTATTTCCGCACTCGTGGATTGCGGAATACAGATGGAGGTCTACCTTAGCCTGGCGGCGCGCGACGATTTGCAACTTGCCCAGGGCCGCGAAGTATGGCTCGTGGTCAAAACTTATTCCTGCCACTTGATGCAGCGCTGAGCATCTCTTCAAAACGAGCGATCACGGGTTTTGGAAATGATGTTCCGACCGGCACGCCATCCCAAATAATGACGATCCCTTTACATTTTCCTGACAACTTGTTTTTTCGTCAGCCGTACTCTCACAGCTCTCAGGGAGAGAGTCTATGAGAAGCCAGGCGAATCGGACACGCTCCGGAATATTTGTTGTGTTGTTGGTCACTGTAAGTTGCGCGATCTTCCCGCGAACCTCTTCCGCGCAGGCCGGCACCTGGCTGACTCACGCTCACGACGCGCAACACACCGCGGTTTCGTCGGTAGGTGCGCAGACGTTGAGCACGGTTCATTGGAATGTGCGGGTAGACCTCCATCCTCCTACAGGCGAGATCTTCATCCACTATGGTTCACCGTTGGTCACAGCGGCCAACACGGTGATCGTGCCTGTGAAGACCGGGACGAACAGCTTCCGTGTCGAGGCTCACGACGGAGCAAGCGGTGAACTCCTGTGGACGCAGGACACCGGCTATCGGGCGCCCAGCGACGAGTTCATACCCGGCCTTGGGCCCACACTCTTTGGCAATCGGCTCTTGCTCCCTGATGGCGCCGGCCGGGTGCTGGTGCGAAAAAATCCAGACTCGGCAACAGGTGAAGTCACACATCTTTACTTCTACGGGCAGAGCAACTACAAGGCTGATCCGCAGGTCTACCAGCAGAATGTGCTGATCAACACTCCGCTGACCACCGACGCCAAGGGGAATATTTTCTTTGGATTCATGGTTCTCGGCACAACCCCAATCGGCTTGCAGAGCGGACTGGCCCGCATCGCACCCGATGGCACCGGCACCTGGGTTTCCGCGACGGCGATCAGTGGCGATTCAGGAATCACAAAAGTCGCGATGAGCTGCGCCCCCGCGCTGTCCACCGATGGCAGCACGGTGTACGTCGCGGTCGACAGCTCGGAGTGGGGCTTCGGATACCTGGTTGCGCTCAACAGCACCACGCTGGCGGTCGTCAACCATGTTCTGTTACTCGATCCTTCCTCCGGCCAGGACGCCAATCTCATTGACGAAAGCAGCGCCGCTCCCACCGTCGGACCCGACGGCGACGTCTACTTCGGCGTTCTTGAAAATCCCTTCCCCGACCACAACGATCGCGGCTGGATGCTGCATTTCAACAGCGATCTTTCCGAGCAGAAAATTCCCGGCAGCTTCGGCTGGGACGACACTCCCTCGATCGTCGATGCGTCACTCGTCGCCGCCTATCACGGCAAGTCGAAGTATTTGCTGATGACGAAGTACAACAACTATGCCGGCATCGACACCGGTAATGGTCACAATCGAGTCGCCATTCTCGATCCAACGAGACCCAGGACGACCCCGTGATCCCCACCACCCAGGTGATGAAAGAAGTGATCACCCAATTGGGTGTCACTCCCGATCCGGATTTCCCGACCTTTCCAGGAGCCGTCCGCGAATGGTGCATCAATACCGCGGTGGTTGATCCGTTCACCAGGGCGGTGATGGTTAACAGTGAAGACGGCAAGCTCTACCGCTGGGATCTGACGAGCAACACGCTTTCGGAGAGCATCGAGCTCTCCGGTGGCATAGGCGAGGCCTACACTCCAACAGTGATTGGGAGCGACGGCACGGTATACGCCATCAACGACGCGGTCTTGAGTGCGGTGGGGAAGTAGACGGCGCAAAACGAGCCTGAAGAAGCTGGGATTTCGAGGGAGAGATCCACGCTTCTTCGATACGATCCAGTTCGATCACCGCAATCCACTGCCCCTGGCGTTGTTCGGAAAAAACGATACTACCGTCCAGAATCTGCGCCACGGCGGCGGGCGGCAGGTCACTGTGAAAGCCGAAAAAACGAGTTTTCAGTTCGGTCCACTTCCGCCAGCGATCCCACGGCGCCGGCCTTGGCTCGTATTTGGTCGAGAAAATCAGCGCGACTTCATAATTCGGCAAAGCCGCTGCCGAAACCACTTCATCCTGAGAGAAGTTCTCGATGCGCACAACCCGCATCGGCCGCGTGGTGTAACCGAGCCAGGGACGGGTTATCTCGTCGGATGCAGGCCACGCCGTGAGTACTCGTGCCATGGGGTAGCGAGCCTCTAAAAAGTGCTCGCCATCTTCGTGCAACACGACGTAATCCCGGTAGGCGAGATTATCCTCAGGTGAGAATCCGTAGGGAGGATTCCAGAACCAGGCTGCAACAAAGGCTAAGGCTACCCACGCCACAGCCCCCCGCCAAAAATGCAGCCTGCGCCACAGCGTCGAAACGGAAAGAATAATGACCAGGGGTACGGCGGGAAGCATATAGCGAGCCAGAACCGCGCCGCCGATCAAAGCCATTGCCACGACATACGCAAGCACAACGACATAAAAAAGCATCTGCACCGGGATGCTGATCCGCGACCGCTCGCCAGTTGAATCACGCTGCGGAGGCAGCATCCACATCGCCAGCAGCATGGCCAGCGTCAAGACCCATAGATGGAGATAGCCGCCGATCTGCCACAGCCGCGTAGCCAGCGCAAGCAGAAACCGAGTGAAGCTTAGAGTCGCTGCCACGTTGTAGCGGAAAAACTCGGGATTGCCGAAGACGTATCCGGTGCGCGCGTAGTGATAGGCGTACCAGAGACCAAGCGGCAGCGCCGGGGTCAGCAGCGAGATGATACGCCACAGGGATCGTGCGTTCGATTCTGGATGATTGCCGTGCAGCCACAGTTTTCCCAACGAACCATCGCGCAAGAACAGTCCGATGACCTCCCATCCGGCAAGCGCAATGGGAGCAAGAATCGCGGTCTCTTTCGCCAGGGCTGCCAGGGCGAACCAGAGCGCCGCCGCGACGGGCTCATCTTCCACGTAAGCCGAAAGCGCCCAGAACGTAAGCCCCGCCGCGGCCAGATCGACCTGTGCCAGAGAGCTTTGCGCAAAGAACACAGGGTAGAGGGCTGTGCAGAGCGTCGATGCGACTGCAACCTTTGTGTTGGCGACGCGTTCAGCCAGCCGGAACACGCCGAGGAGCGAGAATGCGGCGACAACGAGCATAGCCGTCCGCGTCACCAGGGGAGCGTAGCCTACTACTTTCCACCACAGGGCGAGCCAGGCCATTACCAAAGGTGGGTGAGCGTTCGAAACCGTGGAGTGAGGAATCAGACTTCCCGTGAGCAGGAGATCGCGAGCGACCGGAACGTAGTAACCGGCTTCATCCCAGAAGTAAGGCAACTGCAAAAGAGGCAGGTGCAGCAGAAAAATGAATACAAAGATAATCGCGAAAACCAGGGCTGGATAGGCGTCTGACCACCGCACCGGACCACTCCGGTCAGACCCGAGAGCTCTCAGCATTTTGCTCCTGGACGAGACTTTCTAGTGCACTGGGCCGGTGGGAGTCAACCGCGGGTCCAGTTTGATCTCGCCAAAAGCGCTCTCGTAGCCGGCAATGTTCTGCTGCAACAATCCGAGCAGGGCCTTGGCCTGTTGCGGGCTGAGGTAGATGCCCTGGAAGTTGCGAATCTCGACTTGGGTTTCGGTCTGCTGTTGCAGAGTCCCGAAAACCATGAAAAAGTCCCAGACATTTACCCGCACCTGCACGCTGTTGGCATAGGCTTCGCGATAGTCAGGAGCGTTCATCAGCTTGACGTTGGGTTGCGCAGGAAGACTCATAGAAAGGCAGTGTAATGACTTGGGGAGCCGAAGGGAAGATGCGGCAGTGGAAAAATCTCTGCTTTCGGCTGAAGGCCACATGCGACGCGGTCGTGCAGGACAAGGTCCGACCGACAAAAAATGTCACTCGGCTTGCTGCTTTCTGGCTGTGTAACCTCAAAGAGAGTTCCGCGAAAGGTCATGGACCTTGGCTACTTTGCTGAAATCAAAGGGCTTGTAGGATGTCATTACAAGGGCCGTCTGGCGTTTAAAGTGCGAGACTTGATGCGGTTCTTGAATTGGTTTTTGGTGAGCACTCTATGACTAATACTCCTGAACACGCGGCCGTTGAAGAAATTATCCTCCCCGAAAACCTCCTCCCGCTGGGGTCTGTGCTGGGCGAGGGCGTTACCCCGCTCGACGTCAGCATGGTGCTGGCAAAAGTGTTTAAGGTTCAACACGCCGAAGTCGCGTTGCTGCGTCTCGAAGGCGGTTTACTCAAGTTTGTCTTTCCGGAGCACCTGCGGACCACGGGCGCGATTCCGATTTCCAGCAAAGCGGTCGCTGCCCATACCGCTCTGAGCAAGAAAGCCGAGATCTTCAATAATTTTGCCCGGGTCAAACATGCCAGCATCTTCGAGACCATCAAGCCGGTGGGTCCCGAAGTGGATGAGCCGGCGCCACCTGCGCCCATCCAGAAGCTGATGTCGGTGCCGATTCTGGA
>JBKQKT010000348.1:0-2762 GCA_052147365.1 Candidatus Korobacteraceae bacterium
ATTCTGCCATACGCCCCAACGTACCAGGTCAGAGTGGGGTGAGTCTGTCTTAACTGCAGGGAAGGGCTAAAGATGAACGTCGTCTGGGAGTAAGACTGGTAGGAAAAGGCGGCCGCATTGCTGTCCCAGGCGCTGGTGACGCCCATTCCCAAAGTGACGTAATTGTGTTCCGTAACTTCGCCCAGAAGGGCAAACGGAGGCCGGTCTTCGGGATGGGTGAAGACAGGCTGCGGACCCGCGGCGGGGGCCGGTTGCTGCGCAGGTTCAGACGAGCCGCTCTGCGACGAATCGCTCGACCCCGACTGCGACCACGCCAGCGGCGCCGTCAAGAGTGCCGCGATAACCAGGAATAGCCCAAATTGGAGTTTCATCATACCCTCCTCTTATGGAACGACCACTGTGTCCCGGGGCTGTAACTCGATGTTCTCATCCGAATGCTTGCCCTTAATCACGTCCTTGTAGTTGAAAACCAACTTCGTCTGCTTACCATCAGCCTGGGTCCGCAACACGTACACTTTCTTCTGTCGGGCGAATGGTTGGAAACCGCCCGAGAGCGCGATCGCATCCAGGATCGTCATGCGGCGGGTAAGCGGATAATAACCCGGCTTCAACACCTGCCCCACTACGTTGAAGGTCAAACTGCGGACCTCGGCTACGATCACCGTCACCTGTGGGTCCGACATGAGTTTTCTTAGCGAGGCGGTAATCTGGTCCTGCAATTGTATCGGCGTCAGACCCTTGGCCTTGATTTCTCCAATCAGCGGCAGCGTAATCATCCCGTCAGGACGGACCGGAACCACCCGGGATAGCTCCGGCTCTTTCCACACGTTAATATTCAGAATGTCTTCCACCCCGATCACGAAGCCTTCGGGGTGAACATCAGTCACCCGCGGCGGGGTGGTGTCGGGCGCGGCCGGCTGCCCAGACTTGGCCGGGTCCGCCGAGTCGGGCAATACCGGTTTGGCGACACTGGCCGAATTCGTGGAACTCTGTCCGGACGCCGCGCCTACCCAGGAGCCCACCAGTACCAGCAGTGTCAGCACAAGAATCGCACGATTTCTCAGTCCCCATGTTTGCAAATGCATTTACCCACCTTTTCAAGAATTACTCGGCCTTGTCGTCGTCTTCCGGCTTGCTCGCCGAAGCGGAACGCCGCTGCGGAATTCCAACTTCCTTGAGTTTGTACAACAGGGCGCGATAGCTGATATCGAGCGAGCGCGCCGCCTTCTTCCGATTCCAGTTGTTGGCGTGCAGTGCGTTAAGAATAATGCGCGCTTCCAGCTTACGGACCGTCTGCCGGGTCAGTTTCTTCAACGAGACCGGCCCGTCGATCATGAGGTTATTTACATTATCGCGTTCGCTAGGCTGCAGTAGCTCACTCAAGATTACATCTTCCGTGCCCATAACAACATAGCGCTTAATCAGATTCTCCAGTTGCCGGACATTTCCCGGCCAGGAGTAACGCTGCATCTTCGCCATCAGCGCCGGACGCACCATCATCGCCCTTCCATTGAGCTTCTCGTTATAGTACTGCAGCAGGTAATCGCAGATGATAGGAAGGTCAACCGTCCGATCGCGCAACGGGGGAAGATGGATGGTCATCGTTGCAATTCGGTAAAACAGGTCGGAACGGAAGTTCCCGCGCTCGATCTCCTCGTGCAACTCACGATTTGTGGAGCACACCACCCGGACTTCGACCTTCTTGTCCTCCTGCGCCCCGATGCGGCTGAATTGCCCGTCCTGCAATAACTGCAGCAGCTTGGCTTGCAGCATGGCATCCAGCTCGGCGATCTCATCCAGGAACAGCGTGCCGCGGTGCGCCATTTCCACGCGTCCGGGCTTGGGGTTGTAAGCTCCGGTGAAGGCGCCCCGCTCATAGCCAAACAGTTCGCTCTCCAGCAGAGTGCCAGGGATGGCCGGGCAGTTTACCTTGACGAAAGGACCACTGGACCAAGGCGAGTAAAGGTGCAGCAACCGGGCGACGATATCCTTGCCCGTGCCGCTTTCGCCCGAGATGAGGACCGACAGATTGGCACCTGCGACGCGCTCTAGCTTCTGGCGAACGTCCCTCATTGCCGGCGTCTGGCCAAAAATCACGGATTCGGGAGGCAGTTGTTGGACCGTGATCGCACTTTCATTATTCGAGCCCGCCAGCAATGGCATCTCGTGGTCCTCAGGCCGCAGATTAGAAACAGCATAGCAATGAATTGCATTTCGTGCGCCAATTTCGTGCGCATTGCAATGCAATGCATATCTCGCTTGTAAGCTTATGACTCAGCGAATTTTACAACGAAACGTAGCAACTTAGGAAGAGCTAATGAAAGGAGCACAGCAGAAATATTTTGCGCTTACAAGTATGCAAACATTTTCACTTTGAGGAACCCACCTTCCCAACGCCCCGTGATCGCTCATTTTCGGCGGATTGGTGGTTGAGCAAAGGCTCTTGGAACTGCAGTCCGAGAAGAAAGTACTGCCGGTCCGGAGTGCATCGTAATACGGTGGCGTGTAGGAGTGACACTGAACGTGGGAGTTGCGCCTTGTTGACCAGAGCAACTGGGATTTCGAGGGAGATCTGCGTACCCGGATCGAGATAGCGTCGGGTGGCGAGCAACAGACCGCCTGCCGAGAGGTTCAAAGCAGTAGCGAACTCTAAGAACTCCTCGCCGCTGGCCTTGGTTCCCCGGACGAAAAACGGGATAGATATGGGCAACCGGTCCCAGCCGCGGCGCTCAGCTACGGAAGCGGTTCGACGCACTTCCAAC
>JBKQKT010000349.1:0-2682 GCA_052147365.1 Candidatus Korobacteraceae bacterium
CTGATCGCCTTCCTTGCGATGGAGGTAGGCATGTATCCACGAACCCTCGGGACCTTCGTCCCGCTGAGCCGATTCGTGGGCCCGAGTCCAATCGCCTTTGGCATCCCACCATAAACCGACGAGAGCAAGTGTGAGTCCTGCTGGCGGTTCGGTCGATGTGAGGGATTGACGGAAATCGTCGAAGGTCATGCAAATTCTCTTGGCCGGATGCTGAGGAATTCTAGGCATCGTTGCGAGAAGGGAGCAAGACTAAACGGGGTCCTCGCTCTTCGATGTTGCACGGCCACACCCTACTGTAAATAATCGCTGTGGCGGGGTCTATGGTGGGACCGGACGCTCAGAAGTGCTCGGTTTAATGCCCTTAAAAAAGGCTAGACGTACAATGAGCGTTTTCGACGGATCGAACCGTCGCCGCCACCCAGATTTGACTGCCCCCTCGTCGTCCCAAAACAGGTGAAGTTTGATGCCAGTCTACCGACAACGCGGGTGTCCAATGCTTGGCGAGGGGGTGAGGGCGGTGAAGAAGAAATTGACGTGGAGCACAGGCCCCGTACTCGGGAACTTACGCTTCTACGGTTGAGGCGTAGGAGCGCCATTCATTTACTAACTCCAGCGAACTGTTGATGAATTTGCGAAGCGTATCTTCAGAAAGGTTGGCGTATTTCGTTCCGGGATTGGGCTTGGAGAGTACCTCGACACTGTTGAACCCCGGCAGGTCCGCCATTAGCTGACGGTATTTCTTAAACGGACCTTCAGGAGCGCCATGCTTGGAAATCTCACCCAATGCGTTTTGCAACAAACTAGGGTAAGCCCAGAAAATCGGCTCGAACTTGTTTCCGATCTTCGCTTGGAAGGACGCACCAACTGTGCCGGGCTTCACAAAATTCCCAGCTTCTTGCCAGAGTTGAACGAGCAGCAAAAACATCTGCCTGTACTTCTCGTCGGAGATTGTTGCCGCAATTTCGTCTATCGTCTTAATTGGCTTCGACGGTTTGGTGCCGTCAGGGGCCGAATTCTGCCCGTATCTCGTTGGAACAAGAATTTCCATTAGACCGCTCTGGTGTAGTACAAATTCCAGAACTTCCAAGCGCAATCCGCTTCCGCGACTCGAAACATAGCCGATGATTTTTTCCAGTTCCTCGTTCATTTCGTCCACTGCGATAAACAGTTGAAATGCACCTGATGAGAGGTTGTGGGCTATTGCATTGCGGACCTCTTCCCGAACAATTCCCTGATTCCTACCTTCTAGCAGGTCCAGAACAGAGCTTCCCTCTCGTTTGATAAACAGTGAATCGAATTCTTCAAAAGACATTTGCCAAAGGTAGGCGGCGTACTCAAGAACTTGCCCAATCACCTTTCGTCGGACCTCATCATTCCGCGCAAGTTTCGTTTCCACCACCAGAATGTTTCCTCGTTCATCGACGCCGAGCAGGTCCGTGTAGCCGGAGCCGGGTAGCCCCGCCTCCCTGATGAACACTGCTGGTTGATCTTCTTCATACGATGTGGGGATGAGTTCAGGAGAGTCGTACAGCAACTTTTGCAACTGCGCTTCGGCTGCAAATTCCACCTTTATCGCCTTCTGCCACTTTCCGCCCTGACTCCGAACAACGATAGCCATAAAATGAACGCTCTGCTCCGCTTTTTCTAGCTTTAAAAGTACAGCATACAGCATTGCCCCGAATTCGTTCCGAAGGCGGATTGGGAAGGGATGGGGATAACTTTCACTCTTCGGGACCACCTAGATTTTCAACTGTTATCGTCCCGGCAGATGAAACGGTTATCAGGTCATCGTGTTCGGGTGTGATTTTTGGAGTCGCGAGCTTCAATTGCCGAAGTTGACCTGTAGTTTTGTCTTCCGTAAGGAAAATCAGACCGTAAAAGTACCTTCCATCGTGCCCTTTGCGCCATTCATGGTTCCGATAAACATCCATGAACTTCCTGTCGGCGGTCACAACGAGACACTTCTTATACACAGCCTCCTCAATAATCCTCGGATCGCCAGCGCCACTGAGACCGAGATCGGCAACAGTGTAGACCGGGATTTTCTTGGCGAACGCTTTCTCTAGCTCGCGGCTGAGATTTTCGTCCAATAGAACTCTGAGCTTTGCCACAAGAGAATTGTAACTAAAAAGGGGAACTGGCCGGGCGTCCTGCTGACCGCTCCGTTCTTGTCTGTCTTGTCCATTCAGCCATCCTCAGAATGTCAGTCTTGTTTTCGTCAAATGATTCCTCGTCGAATCGGGGTTAGCCTATCACTCCGCTCCCAAACCCGCGCCCGGTGCGGCGAGTTACCTCATTCTTATACAATTGAGGGCTGTCAAAATACCCGAGGGGGATTCATGTCAAATCTAGCGGGACTAGCGGGCTTTGTGTCGGAATTGAGGGCGGTGAGAACGAGTCTGGTGAATGAGCTTCGTCATGTCGATGCGGCTCTTTCAGTTCTGGGCAAGTTGAACCACGGAAGTCCCCACACAAAACCGGGGCGCACCATGTCGGCTGCCGCTCGTAGGAAGATCAGCTTGGCGCAGAAAGCGCGATGGGCAAAGGCGAAAGGTCGAGCGCCGGAACCCAAGCGCACAATATCAGCAGCAGGCAAAAAGAGGATCGCGGCGGCTGCACGTGCACGCTGGGCGAAGGTGAGGGCGAAGAAGAAGGCGGCTTAGATATCTACTAGCCTCTCTT
>JBKQKT010000350.1:0-8542 GCA_052147365.1 Candidatus Korobacteraceae bacterium
GAGGCCGAAGCAATACGGGCGGAATGCAGGCCGCAAGCAACAACCCCAGCACCAGCCACTCCGTGGATTGCCACGCCCATGCCGCGGCGCCGCGCAGGGAAGACTTGTCCCCGCTGGGAGACGAGCGGCGGGGTTCCGGCCCGTCTGCCTGCCGGGTGGCCGGCCGTTCCTCAGAAATGGATGGGCACATCATGGAGTGAGAGCGCGCCGTGATTCATTTCAGGTACACGACTGTGAGTGGTTGGCCAAAGCGCGCTGTAGTCTCAAAACCAGCCCGCTGCAACGTATCTAAATTGCTCTGGAGAGGCGCGAGCAATGCCGTTTGCTGGGCATGCTTTTTGAGGTCTTCCAGTGTCCACAACTGCATCGGGTAATACTGCGCGAGGGTGGTAATTTCGCGCATTTGCCTGGGGTCTGCCAACATGAGCAAGGCGTAGTCCTGAGGATGCTTTGAATACTGCAAGGCTTCCATGTACCGCGCCTGATTGCAGAACACAAAGAATTGCTTGCCGTCACCCCGCAGGGGGGTTTCCATGTTCAGTACTTGCCGGATGGGCGAATAGTAACCACGGCTTGGGTCGCGCGACGCCAAGACCTGCTTCGCCAGCCCCGCAGTGGCCAGAATCAGAAAGACCCCGACCGAGACCCGGAGTGCCCCACCGTGGAAATGCCGCCACAACCAGCAGGAGAATGCGATGGCAACTCCCGGCAGGGTGCCAATGACGTAACGAAGCTGAAAGGCATGTGCGAATTGCCCCAGAAGGTAGCCAGCCAGCGGTATGAGGAAGAAGAACCAACCGACGCGTTCACTGGACTGCATCGGCGGCAAAGGGGTGACTCTATCTTTCTCCGCGGTCCAGGCAATCCAAACCACAACCAGGGCAAGTAGAAACAAACCATCCGGAAAAAGGTCGGCGAAGGCTGTCCGCAGAGTATCGAAGTTCGGTCGTTGCCAATTGTCAGGCGCGAACACCTGACGGCCTGCCTGTATCGGCGCCCAGAGGAGTGCGGCAGCGCAAGCAACACCCAGCACTCCCGCAATCATTTTCTGCGAGGGCAGGCGCCACGGCTTCCAATTTGAGATCTCCCACACTGCGTACGGCACCAGACACAGAATCGCGTAGTAATGCATCGTGATGCCCAGGAACAGTACCGCTCCGAAAAGCACCGCCGACCATCCTTTATCGCTTTTGGTGCAGGCCCACACCCACAACGCGAGTGCCGCCAACATGAAATAGAGTGCGTAGGATCTCGCCTCGTGACCGTAGTAAGGCAGGAATGAGCAGGTCAGGACCGCAAGGGCAATCAATCCATGCAGACCATCAGTGAGGCGTCGGGCACAATCGAAAGTAAGAAGCAAGCCGGCTGTCATCGCCAGAGCAGACGGGAGCCTCAGGGAAAAATCGTTATGCCCGAACCAATTGTCGAACATTCGCACCACCATGAAATACGTAGGTGGCAAGCCGTCGCCTCCTTTTGTAGAGGCCTTCCAAATGTCTGTCCAGGCCGGCAAGCGCGTATAAAAGGCGGTTAAAACCTCGTCAATCCACAGGAGACGATGGGACGAGATATAAATGCTGGTCGCAAAATAAAAGCTGGCGAGAAGCAGTGCCGCGACGAGGCTCAACATGTTGGCGCGCCTCAATGCCTGCGTTGTCTCAGGCAGATACGCCCCTTGCAAGGTGTCCGTAGTTTCCAGCATTGAGGGAAGAAGAGTCTTACTTGCCATTCGGGGGTCGATTTAAAAAACCGCAGATCTGGGCAGCAATCTCGCCGGAAAATCTAGCGTTATAGTGCACCCTGTCCACGTAAAGATTCTCGTGCTTGTCCTGCTGCATATCCGCCAGCCACAGCACGTCTGGGCCTAGCCTTCCTTGCGCTCGCATACTCTCCATGAGTGCATAGCCGTAGTGGTCCCGGGGCATCCACTGGTCGGGGGGCAACCTGCTGGAGTTGGAAAGAAAAACATGGTAGCGAAGATCGTATTTGTACGTGGGCACCGGCTGCCACACAAAAATCGTCCTCACGCCGAAACCGCCGGCCACCACCTCGATCATCCTTTTGTTGGCCAACCAGCGGTTGATGACGCCTTCCAGGATCGCAGGATCGGCGTTGTTCGTGGCGTTTCGGGGTTGTGGCTTCGCTCCACGATCGCGTAGCCATTGTGCGGCCTTAACCACGGGCACATTGTCGAGCGGGCTGGAGTCTGGAACTCCGTCCATAACACGCCGAAACTTGTCCGTAAATCGAGGCCGGCCAGTATCAAAAAGGAACTCATTTATTCCATCGATAAACACCGCTACCTGGGGAACAAATCCCGCCTTGAGCAATTGTTGAAATAAGATGAGCTCCTGGCTGCTGAAATAGGCCTGCCGTCCAAAGTTGTAAACTGCCAGAGGTCCGCGGGAATGGTTCGCCGGAGCACATTCCTCCAGGTAAGAGGCGATGGTTTCGTCATCCGGAAGACCAACTCCGAAAGTTGTCGATCCCCCAAACACAAAAACGTTGAAAGCCTCCGTGCGCGGCGGCCAGGGCGCCTGATTTTTCGAGAAGCGGAAGCCGGCTGGATCGACATTGACAAACCTTCCCCGGAACGGTCGGTCCCTGAACCCGGTAAACGGCTCATACTCGGACGGCCGGTAAGTCTCTTTCAGCAGGGTTTTGACATCCTCTCTTTGCCATCCGGGATACGCCATTTGGAGTTGGTCGCTCCCATACCGGCTGAGAGGGTCCGCCCCTGTCGGGGGCCGCTTTACCCGAATCACAATGTAGAGAAGTAGATTCAGCAAGAGGAACAGCAAGACCGCTTTGCCCAGAGCAACGAGCGTAGCGTCGTACCAGCGCTTTAACCTGGTCGGCGCTCTCACTGGCTCAGCCCCCTGACCAACACTTGCTTCTTCAACGGCATTCTTGGGCATCACGATATCGGTCCCACTTGCGATTCCAATTCAAGCTGAGGTCGCTCTCGGTCCGGTTTGTATCGGGCGTGGAGAGGGCGCTTCTTACGTTTGGGCTCGGTCGCGACCGGGTAGTATATTGCCAGTCGAGCCGGAGGACGCTATGGAAGCACCGATTCACTCCCGAGAAGTTGCTCGGTCAGGACTTCTCGCCACCGACGCCGAGCTCCTCATCTGCCCGGTCTGTGGAGGCGGCCTTGATGTCGGAGGCGATGCAATTCTCTGTTTCTCCTGCGGGCGAAAATTCCCCAGCGAAGAAGGAATTCCGCAGTTGTTCTGGCTGAACGATTGGCCGCCCGACAAACCGGACGTGACGGAGGTCATCAAATCGTTCTACGAACAAACTCCCTTCCCCAACTATGATGGGTTCGATTCCAGTTTGAGCCTCAGGGAAAAGGCGAGTCGCGGCGTATTTGCCAGCCTCCTCGATGAACAGATTCCCTTCGGCTCCAGGGTCCTCGAGGTTGGCTGCGGCACAGGCCAACTGAGCAACTTTCTGGGCATGTCCTGGGGGCGGAACATCTTTGCAGCGGATGCCTGCTTGAACTCCCTCAAGTTGGCGGAGGCATTTCGCAAGGCGAATCAGATCAAGGGCGTTGCGTTTCTCCAGATGAACCTGTTCCGGCCCGTGTTCAAGCCGCAAAGCTTTGATTTCGTCATCTGTAACGGAGTGTTGCACCACACCAGCGATCCCTTCCTCGGTTTTCAAACCATTGCAAAACTGGTGAAACCGGGAGGGGTGATTCTGATCGGGCTTTACAACAAGTACAGCCGGCTCGTTACTGATTTTGTGCGGCTGGCGCTCCGCATATCAGGCGATCGTTTGCAATTTCTCGACCCCCGCCTGCGGGACAAGAACGCCGACAAAATCCGCCGGCATACCTGGTTCATGGACCGGTTCAAGAACCCGCATGAGTCCAAACACAGCATCGCCGAGGTGCAAAACTGGTTCGAGGATTCGGGATTCGATTTCCTGAACAGCATTCCGAAGGCGACCGGCGAGGTTTTTTCCCAGGCGGAGAAGCTTTTCGAGCCGCATCCGAAAGGAAGCAAGTTCCAGCAGTTTGCCGTGCAATCCCGCGAGCTCCTAAAGGGAGGGCGCGACGGTGGGCTGTTTGTGATGATCGGCCGCAGGACGAAGTAAAAGCTTCGCAATGCGCAATCGTTCTATGCCCTTCAGAACATCGAGTAAATGAATGGAGCGGTCACTGGATTGGTTGCCGCAAACAACAGCGCCCCACACAGGAGCAGGCAGATCAATATGGGCACCAGCCAGCCGCGCCCGCTTCTCCAGAAGAAGGAGAGCAGCTCCCCCGCGATGCCCAAATGGCGAGTGGTTGATCCCGCGATGCCCATAGAATTCTCCTTCTAAGATTCTGCCGAGTATACGACAAAACAGATATCGCAATGCGAAATTATTCAATGCGATCTCATGTTTCTGGATCTCAATGAGCGCCCATCCCCCGGGCAGCTCGGCGATGCCACAGTGATTGCAGCGAGCGCCGGCTACCTTGGCGCGACAGCAGCTTCGCTAACTCAAGGACGCTCCTCGGCTGGAAACGGGATACAACCCAGGCGGCCCCGCAGATGCCGGTTGCCGATAGACGGGTGCGAAGCGGTCCTTCAACGCCAGAAATCGCTTTTCGAAGAAGTTGTAGCTGAGGGCGGCGACGGCGAACGTAGTCGCGGACTCCAAGGCAATCAAAATCCAAGCGAACCAGACCGACTGATGAATCGCATATGGCAACCGGTGGCTGAATCTCTCGGCGAAGTAGAAAATCGGGTAATGAAAGACATAGATCCCGTAGGAGTACTTTCCGAAGAGCACCAGAGGCTTCCAGTGCAGCCAGCTTTGGCGCCAGCCGGGTTCTCCCTCGGCGAGGGCGGCGTACAACACAAAGGCGGCAAAGCTGATCGCCAGCAGGGCGAACCCGATAGAGTTGGTAAACAGATGCCGTCCGGTGTGCGAAAGCCGGTGGTAGCCGCCGACGAAGGTTGCGAGGAACAGCAGCGCGATCCAGGGCAGCGCTCCGACGGCCCGTTGCTGCAGCCGGAACTGCCGCACCAGCACCGCACACGCCGCGCCCAGCAGCAGCCCGTCCACTCGGAAAACCGTACTCCCGTACACCGTTGCTACTTGGCTGTGGCTCCAAAGCCACCAGGATCGGCCGCATATCAGAGTAACTTCGAGGGTCAGAATAAAGGATAGCAGGCGGCGGGGACTGACCAGCAAAACCAATAGTGGCCAGATGAAGTAGAACTGTTCTTCCACGCACAGCGACCAGAAGTGCGACAGGACATGCCACTGGGCATGCGGCAACCAGTTTGCCACATAGCACACATAGAGCCAACGGTGGGATGGCGCCGGCATGTAATCCGGGCTGACCACGTAGGGAAATACCAGCAGGGCAAAGGTCAGAAATCCGTAATACAGAGGAAAGATACGCAAGACGCGGCGGGCATAGAACGATCGGAAATAGTTCGCACACTGGCGCGTGTCCAGCAGTATGCCGGTGATCAAGAAGCCCGAGAGCACAAAGAAAAGATCGACGCCTGACCATCCCAAGGCGAAGGTGCCGCGCAGCATCGGACTGAGTGCAACTTGCTGGAGCGAGATGTGAGTGAGCATCACCGCTACGATCGCCAACCCGCGCACGCCATCCAAGGCAACCAGCTTGCGCTGCGATAAGGCCACGGCAGCGCCAAATACAGGACTGGCTTTGCCTGACATGGCGGCTTTGGTGGATTGAGAATGCGCCATCAGCGTTTACCAGATTGTTCCAGCTTGCCCCGGCGTCAGTCGGCGAACAGCAGCTTGCACCTTGCGTTGCCAAAGGGTGGGGCGATCCCTATGTTGGGTGGGGCAGGCAGTTTGTGTCAAACCATTCACCCGCCCCATCCTACACCCGGTAGCCGCGCAGGAAGCTGTTCTCATTGAACAGGCTCATGGGGCAGAATTGCAGATTTGCGAACCCCGCTGCTTCCAGCCAGTCCCTGGTTTCTGCAACGGAATGGTTGCTTCCGGCTGAAGTAATACACAGCTCCAGCAGATCAAGGAAGACCGGCACCTTGTCGCCGAGGCGGTCATCCCGCAGGAAGCGCGCCTGCACCACCAGCGAACCTCCCGGTTTTACTGACTTGTACAGTCGCTTGAGCAGCGCAACACTCGCCTCCGGTCCCAACTGATGCAGCGTGTTCGATACCAGAATGAGGTCGTACTGTCCGGAGATTTCGTCCTTGAGCGCGTCCGCCGCCACATAGTGGACCTCGTTCTGTAGCGCGTATCTGGCTTGCACTTCTTTGGCAACCTGCAAGACCCCGGGAAAATCCAGCAGATGAAGCTGCAGCTCCGGGTTCTTCATCCCCAAGTAAAACGCGTAGGTGCCCGGCCCGCATCCCAGGTCCAGCAGGCTTTGGCAACCGGTGGTGTCAAGATAATGCGCCAGCTCGCGTCCGTAAATGGCGGCGTAGTCATGCATAGCCAGAGCGAATTCCCGCGTCCGCGCCGGGTCGGTTCCCAGATGGGTCAAGGGATCAACCGTGGGACCGGATTTCAGGACCGCCTGATCAAGGTCGGCCATGGCGAGATTGAAGTACGAGAGGTTGCGAATCCAGTCGCCCAGGTAGGCTTCGCTCGCCCCGGGCAGCAGCACGCTCCTGGCCAAGGGAGCGGCCCGGTAGGTGGCGCCCTCCGTGGTTTCGAGCAGGTTCAGCACTACGCCAGCGTTTAACAGCCGCGCCAGAGTTTCGGGCTTGGCGCCGGACTGGCGCGCCAGTTCGTCCAGCGGCTTGTCCCCTTCGCCGATCAGCTCGAAGATTCTCAGCTTGGCGAGAGCAAACAGGACGCTCGATTGAAAAAAGCTCTCCGCCATCCCGATGACCGTTAGCCGGTCGCGGATAGCGTCGAGGTTGATGCGTTCAGAGTCGGTAGTCAGAGTGTTAGTGTGCTGGTCCATCAGGCGTGTTGACCTTGCCAGGAAAGTTCCAAAGCGGGAAAATCGCGGATTTTGCGTTTAAATCAATTCTAAAGGCCGTTGCCGGCCTAGACGATGTTAGGGTCGTCCAACTACCGTGAAATTGGATTTTGGGGCCTTACAGCGCATTTAAATGGCATTCTGCGAGACGTTGCATAGCAGAATAGTGGCCATAAAACAGTAGCAGTATAGTGACTAACAAAACAACAAACCACTTAAATGCTACAAAAGCCCCATAGGCGGTAGTTGGGCATCGGGCTATCCGTCCAGTCCTATGTCCGGTTCCTGAATGCCGGCATACGGGTACACTGCCACCCTTACCTGCCCCTTGTACTTCTCCCGCAGGGTCTGGATGACGTCGTCCCATTTGCTGACAAAGCGCGTCTGAGGGGGATAGTTCAGCATCATGTCGCGCGTTAGATATTGGGAATAGACGATTAACCCCTTGTTCCGCGCAAGATGCGATCGCGACTGCTTGCCCTCGAGGTCATAGAAAGTGGTGCCCCCGCGGCCGTTGACCCTCTCATTCAGCCAGTGCACTGGCTCTAACCCCAGCGGATTCTGTACGATAAGCACTCCGGTGCCGCCTTCGCGCAGCGCCGGGTCAATCCACGACCGCGCCCGGAAGGCTTGGGCCGTCGCGGGATAGGTATTGGCAACGACGATGTCGGCGTCTTTCACTGCGGGGGTGGTGTAGTTCTCCACCGCCATCCGCGCGGCGGCCTGGTGCGCTCCCACAATGTCACCGGAGAAAACGCCTACAGGAAGGTGCTTCTGGTTCATCACCACCTGGATGCTGAAGTTGACCTTGGCCATGCGTGCGGCTTCGATCATGTCCAGCCGCATCTCGTTCTTGAAGACCTTGAAGGTTCCGGCGGTCTTGGTCTTGGGCAGGATGACGTAATGGTTGTACTCGATGGTGTCAATGCCGGCTACGCCGGGCATGACGGCTTTGGCCCCGCCACTGAGTCCAGCTTCCTCGTGGCCTTTGACGCCACTGATGCACATCTTGAAGTCAGCGGCGAGGAAGGTCTGGTTGAGCTTGATGCGATTCTTGAAGCTGGTGGTGCCAATCTCTTTCACGTTCTCGAAGACATTATGGTTCTGCCAGGCGAAGCGGGCGGGGACATCTTTGCCCAGCTTGCTCTGTACTTCCGGCAACGTCATAGCACGGTGCGCGCCAAACGCCGTCAGCAGCAGGACGTTCTCGTCAGGAACCCCGGCGGCCCGCAGCTCCTCCATTACCCAGGGCATTACCGTGTAGGTCGGCGTGGGGCGTGTGAGGTCGTCGAAGGTAATGACGACTCGCTTCTTGCCAGCGACAATCTCCCTGAGGGGTTGAGCGCCGACAGGGCGTGCCAGTTGCTGAGAGATTTGCTGCGGCGTCAGCACCGGCGTCTTATAGCCTTTCATGTTCATGACTTCGATCTCCCAATCGCCGGGGAAATCGAGGCGCTCGTCCAGCTCGCCACTTGGCGAACAGCAGGCGCTTGTGCGACGCTGTTTCGACCCGGTTAGGCCCAACCACAGCAAGAATGCCTTCCGCTTCGGAAGCGCGCAGGCCGGTGTCGGAGGAATGCAGCCGCTGAAGGAGGTCGGGGAGCGGAAGCG
>JBKQKT010000351.1:0-3695 GCA_052147365.1 Candidatus Korobacteraceae bacterium
CAATTCGACGTGCCCACAATTTCGCGCCTCATTCAAATCACGCAGGATATGGAGAAAGTCGTCTCGGGTGGCGGAACTTCACAATTCCGCGGACGAATCATGGCTACACTTTTCTACGAGCCTTCAACGCGCACCCGCTTCTCTTTTGAAGCGGCGATGCAACGCCTCGGGGGGAGCGTGGTTTCAACGGAGAACGCCGCCGAATTCTCTTCGGTTGCCAAGGGTGAAACACTCGAGGATACGGTTCGCATTCTGAACGGTTACGCCGTTGTCCTGGTGATTCGTCATCACGAGGTCGGTTCGGCCAAACGCGCGGCGTCCGTATCACGCGTTCCGGTGATTAACGCCGGAGACGGGGCCGGTCAGCATCCCACACAGGCTCTGCTGGACCTCTACACCATCCATAAAGAGATCGGCTCGATTGACGGCTTGCGGATCGCCATGGTGGGAGACTTGGCGCAGGGCCGCACCGTTCGCTCGCTGGCCTATTTGTTGAGTAAGTATCAGGATGTGCGCATTTACTTCGTTGCTCCACCTCTTTTGAAAATGAAAGAAGATATCCTCGACCATTTGCGCGAAAAAGGCGTCTGGTACACGGAAGAAACCGACCTGGACAGAGTGCTTCCTGAGGTGAATGTGGTCTACCAGACGCGAATTCAAAAGGAGCGCTTCGGTGACCGCATTGCCGATTACGAACAATGCCGAGGCGTATACTTGATCACTTTGGAATCCCTGCGACTGATGAAAGCCGACGCTATCGTCATGCATCCGCTTCCCCGCCTCGATGAGATCGCCAAGGAAGTTGACAGCGATCCGCGGGCTGCCTACTTCCGCCAGGCGCAAAACGGCCTGTGCGTCCGGATGGCCCTGCTTACCATGGTGTTGGGATAGCGGGAACAAACGCTTCCTGGTATATGATAGAGATCCTCTCCGTTGTGGAGCGGTGCCTTAACTCTCTGATCACATTGGCGTCCGAGTTAGCAGCTTAGCGCCGGTCTCGCTTGGGCAAGTACCGGCCGCTCAGACGCGATGCCCGCTCTTGCTCAGAATCCGCGAGCACATCGGAAACCGAGCATCGAAGCCAAACTCAAAACGACGGTACTCCCCTAACACAACCTCCGTACCGGTACCACAGTGCCCTTGTCGCAGCAGAGCAAGGCGGCGAAAATTACCATCTAGGTTATGGCTGTGAACAGTATTTGCAAAACACGTAATGAAAGAGGGTGAACTTATGTTGATTGGTACGCGCCTGCGCCAACTTCGCGAGCAAAAGCAAATGTCGCAAGGGGATATCGAGGAGCACACGGGGTTACTGCGGTGCTACGTATCCCGAGTCGAAAACGGTCATACTGTTCCTTCGCTGGAGACCCTGGAGCGATTTGCCGGGGTTCTCGATGTTCCGCTGTACCAGCTCTTTTTCTCCGGGGACGAGGCTCCGCCAACTCCGAACCTTACGCCGCGGAGGACGCTGGACGAATTGACAGGGGACAACGGCGATAAGGGAATAGACGCTCAGTTCCTGTTGAAGCTTCGAAACCTCTTGGGCCGGCTTGCCGAGCCCGATAGAGATGTCATCTTAAGCTTGGCCAAGAGATTAGCCGCGCGTTAAGGGAGTCCTTCGGGCAACTTAGGACTCCCCGGCGCCATGGCGATTGGTTCCGCCCAAGTCGCACGGTCATCTCCATACCGGCCAGACCGGGGACGTTACTGCGGAATCAAAACCACGTTCTCGTCTGCGGCTTCCTTTGACGTCGCCTTGGCAGGAACCTTTCCACCTAAAGCCCGAAGGTAGTTGACCACATTCCACATCTGCGGTTCGGGCATGCGGCCTTTTTGGCCAGGCATAGGTTCCTTACCGGTGGCCACGATGGCAAAAAGTTCGCCGTCGGTGCGCTTAGACAAAGAGTCCGCCTGGGTGAAATCAGGCACCGTCAGTGACATTTCTTTCGCCAAGTCGCCTTTGCCATCTCCCTTTTCTCCATGGCACAGCGCGCACTGATATTTGAAAACCTTCTTGCCGCGATCTACTGAGGCATCGGTAAATCTAACCGGGTTTTTCTTGGCTGCGTCTTCTGGCGATATTGCGTAGTTGTGCGGTGAGGAGGCAGTTGCTGCTTGTGAACTCGAGGCGGCGGGAGCTTGCGGTTCATCTTTTTTCTCTTGCGCCAGGAAGCTTCCCGCAACCAGAAGAATTGCCGCTGCTGCCAATAATATCTTTAGTTTCATAGGCATCGCGCACTCCACGATGGCTCACGTCGAATACGTCAGGCGACAAGGCATACTCAACCTTGCCGGTTCATTTGAGCCACCTGTTTTGACACAGAGCAATTTCCGGGCCCAAGCGCGTGGACTAAGCAGAAAGAAGGTGCGGGAGGGGCACTTCGAATTCTGGCGAAATGCCCCCTGCATGGCAGGTACGAGCAGTTGGTCTTGCGGATAATATTACAACATGCAATTTGGTCATCGGCTCTTGCATTTAACAGAGTTGGCAAACCTCCCAGTGGTCTGAAAGGCTCACTATTAGGCAAGGCAAGAATGATGCCAATCTTTGCCTTCGAATGCCTTTGCAATTCAATAAGTTACAGGTTTGGCAACTGCAAGTCGGAGCAAGAACTATGGCAGACTTGCATTGCGCGTGTAGAAATTTCCAAGACCCACGGCGTGAATTGAGAGGCCAGGAGAATATTACCTCTCTTCCCAGCGGTTAGAGAGATTGCATTATGGACAAATAGATCATCCGCCTTCTCCGCGTTGCCGCATCGAGAACGTCTTTGCGGTGGCCTTCCGAATCAGCCCTAAGTCCTCCGCTAAGTTGCCTGCCGGCTCGTTGTAATGCAAAGGATGGAGTGCATGCCCGGATCGTTGGGCTATTCAGGAGGGACACCCACAGGCAGGCCAGGCGTAGCGGAGAGAGGAATCGGCGAACTTTCCCCTTCGACGCGATTCCGGCCTCTCTCCTTGGCGCGATAGAGGGCCTTATCAGCCGCAGAAAGGAGGGCCTCCATGTGCGGCGGTTTCAGTTGCTGCGAGGTGGCTACACCCACGCTGACCGTAGCATTGACGGAGTTGTCTTTGACTGCTATAGGCTGGGAACTGACTACGTTACGGAGCCGCTCTGCTTGGGCCAGGCCGTGCGCTGCGTCGCAGCCGGGGGCTACCACCAGGAATTCCTCTCCCCCAAACCGCCCCACATTATCATAGGTGCGAATGGATGCCCGCAGCCTCCTGGACACTTCGCAGAGGACTCCGTCTCCAGCCGGATGCCCAAACTTGTCGTTGACGGACTTGAAGTGATCAATGTCAACCATCATCACCGTGAGAGGTCTTTGTTCGCGTTCGGCGCGGCCCAATTCCGTCGCCAGGAAATCCATAATGGCGCGCCTGTTCAAAAGATGGGTCAGGACGTCGTGCATGGCCAGATCGCGAAGCGCATCTCGCGCCTGAATCAGGCTATCCTGCAGCTCCACAACCCGGGCGCCGGCGCGCAGACGCGCTTTGAGCTCATAGGGGTCAAAAGGCTTCGTCAAATACTCATCCGCCCCCGCCTCGAGCCCCGCCACCACGTCTTCCTGGTATCGCCTGGCGGTCAGGAGAATCAAGTAAATATAGGGCTGGATATTAAGCCGCCGCACCTCGCGGCAGATCGACATGCCGTCCATCTCCGGCATCATCCAGTCCAGGAGTGCGAGACGAGG
>JBKQKT010000352.1:0-3205 GCA_052147365.1 Candidatus Korobacteraceae bacterium
TGGAGTTGTTGCAGCGCGTACACCTTGGCCTCGCCGCTTTGCAGGGCGGCAATGCCGTCGCAGGCGGCGCGGGCGGCCGACAGAGTCGTAATGGTGGGACTGTGGGCCACGACGGCGGCGCGGCGGATGGCCTTCTCGTCGAACCACGGCTCTACTCCGTGCGGGGTGTTAATGATCAACTGAATGCGCTCGCCCTTGATGAGGTCAACTACGTTGGGACGGCCTTCCTTTACCTTGTACACGCGCTCCACGCGCACTCCGGCGCCTTCCAGCACGCGCGCCGTCCCGTGAGTGGCAACGATGCTGAAGCCAAGTTCAACGAAGCGCTGCGCCAGCTCCGGCATGAAGGGCTTGTCGCGATCATTAGCGCTGATGAAGACAGTGCCCGCGGTGGGCAGCATTTGTCCGGCCGCTGCTTGGGCCTTGGCGAAGGCCTCGCCAAAGTTGTCGGCTACACCCATGACTTCGCCGGTGGACTTCATCTCCGGGCCGAGCACGGTGTCCACGCCCGGGAACTTGCCCCAGGGAAAGACCGGCGACTTAACGAAATAGAAGTTTCCCGTGTCAAGATCGGTTCGGCGCTCGATGTTTTCGGGGAAGAACTCGCGCAGCTTGCGGCCGGTCATCAGGCGCGCAGCGATTTTGGCCAAGGGTATGCCTGTCGCCTTCGACACGTAAGGCACGGTGCGTGACGCCCGGGGATTCACTTCCAGCACGTAAACCCGGTTGCGTTGAATGGCAAACTGGATGTTCATCAGCCCGACGACCTTCAGGGCGCGCGCCAGTTGGAAGGTATAGTCGCGGACGGTATTGAGCAGGTGGCGGGGTATGTCTACTGCCGGCAGCACACAGGAGGAATCGCCGGAGTGAATGCCGGCCTCCTCGATGTGCTGCATGATGCCGCCGATTACCACGTCCTCGCCATCGGAGAGCGCGTCCACGTCAAGTTCTGTGGCGGCCTCCAAGAAATGGTCAATGAGAACAGGGCGCTCCTGAGAGTACTCGACCGCCTCCTTCATGTAACGCACGACTGAGTCGTCGTCGTAGGCGATGACCATGGCGCGTCCGCCCAGCACGTAGGAAGGCCGCACCACCACAGGGTACAGCACGCGGTTGGCGTTGAGAACCGCCTCTTCGATGGTGGCGGCGGTGGCGCCGCGCGGCTGCGGGACCGAAAGCTCTTCCATGAGCTTGCCGAAGCGCTTGCGGTCTTCGGCTAGGTCAATGCTTTCGGGCGAGGTGCCTATGATGGGCACGCCCGCTGCCTTCAGCGGCAGCGCGAGGTTCAGCGGCGTCTGGCCGCCGAACTGCACGATGACGCCGATCGGGGCGCCGCCTTTGGCTTCGTGCTCGTACACGGCCATCACGTCTTCGTAGGTCAGCGGTTCGAAGTAAAGGCGGTCGCTGGTGTCGTAGTCGGTGGAGACAGTCTCGGGATTGCAGTTGATCATGATCGTCTCGTAACCGTCTTCGCGCAGCGCGAACGCCGCATGGCAGCAGCAGTAATCGAACTCGATTCCCTGCCCGATGCGATTCGGCCCGCTGCCCAGAATGATGACCTTCTTGCGCTGGGTCGGCGTCGCCTCGTCTTCTTCTTCGTAGGTCGAGTAGAGATAGGGTGTGTAGCTCTCAAATTCCGCGGCGCACGTGTCTACGCGCTTGTACACCGGCTGGACGCCGTGCTGATCGCGAAGCTGACGCACTTTCTCCGCTGAACCCTTGTCGCCGTTAAACCAGGCAGCAGCCAGACGCGCATCGGAGAAGCCCATGCGCTTCAGCTCGCGCATGCGCTCGGTATCGACCTCACCTGAGCCCAGCTTCACCTGTTCTTCGGAAATTTCCTTTAGCTGGTGCAGGAACCAGGGATCGATATTGGTCATCAGCGCGATCTCGCGCACGCTCATGCCCTGCGCCAACGCGTAGCGGATGTACGACAGCCGCGCGGGATTCGGCGTCACCAGCTGCTTGGTGATGATGCGGGGCTCGATGTCTTCCACGCCCGCGCGTTTGCCAGTCTCAAGCGAGCGAATTCCCTTCAGCAGCGCCTGCTTGAAGGTGCGGCCGATGGACATGACTTCGCCAACCGACTTCATCTGCGGTCCGAGGGCCTCGTCCACGCCGGGAAACTTCTCGAATTGCCACTTGGGAATTTTTACGACGACGTAGTCAAGCGTTGGCTCGAAGCACGCGGGTGTCTTGCGCGTGATGTCGTTGGTGATCTCGTCGAGGGTGTAGCCGACGGCGAGCTTGGCCGCGATCTTCGCGATAGGGAATCCTGTGGCCTTCGAAGCCAGCGCCGAAGAGCGCGACACGCGCGGGTTCATCTCAATGACCACCATGCGCCCGTTGTGGGGATCCACGGCAAACTGAATGTTCGACCCTCCGGTCTCGACGCCGATCTCACGGATGACCTTGATGGCGGCGTCGCGCATAGCTTGGTATTCCCGGTCGGTGAGCGTTTGCGCCGGCGCGACCGTAATCGAGTCGCCGGTGTGTACGCCCATGGGGTCGAAGTTCTCGATGGAGCAGATGATGATGACGTTGTCGGCCAGGTCGCGCATCACCTCGAGCTCGTATTCCTTCCAGCCCAGCACCGACTCTTCCAGCAGCACCTCGTGTACGGGAGAGAGATCGAGGCCGCGGGCCAGTAATTCCAGGAGTTCTTCGCGGTTATAGGCGATGCCGCCGCCGGTGCCACCGAGGGTGAACGATGGCCGCAGAATTACCGGGAAACCGATCTTGCTGCTGAAGTCCAGGCCGTCCTTCAGATTGTTCACCAACATCGACTTCGGCACGTCGAGGCCGATGGCCGTCATCGCGTCCTTGAAGAGCAGCCGATCTTCGGCCTTCTTGATGGCTCCCAGTTGTGCGCCGATGAGCTGCACGTTGTACTTTTCCAGCACACCGCCATCGGCCAATTCGACCGCGAGGTTCAGAGCAGTCTGTCCGCCGACCGTCGGCAGCAACGCGAACACGCCCGACCTTCCGCTCTCCGTTAGTAGCTGAGCTTCAACGCGGATAATCTCTTCCAGATAGGTGCGCGTGAGCGGCTCGATATAGGTGCGGTCGGCCATCTCCGGGTCGGTCATGATGGTCGCCGGATTCGAGTTGACCAGCACCACCTCGAAACCTTCCGCCTTGAGCGCCTTGCAAGCTTGCGTGCCGGAGTAATCAAACTCCGCCGACTGGCCGATGACAATGGGCC
>JBKQKT010000353.1:0-10504 GCA_052147365.1 Candidatus Korobacteraceae bacterium
CGCGGGTAACAACAAAAACCCACCTGTCGAGGCGCAGACCGAACGCGCCGCAACCGTGAGGATCACCCCAACGACAGGCGCTCACTTCCTCCAGAAATCTTTGAACCGCGTCGGTGACATCTCTGTATAGCGCACCGTGTGTTGGATATTCCGATGCCCGAGGTAGATGTTTGCCCCATTTGATGACCAGCGGCGAGCCGCACCGTTCACACTTCTCGTCGGTCGGCTTCTCCATCCGCTTGACGTTCTCCATGTGCTTTTCGGCGTAATGGAGATCTTTCTCGAACTTCTTGTAGAACTCGGCCAGCGCGTCGGTCCAGCGCTCCTTGCCGTCCTCGATTTCGTCCAGTTCTTCTTCCAGGCGGGCGGTGTATTGCAGGTCAAAGATGTCCTTGAAGTTCTCCACCAGCAAGTCGGTTACGACAAAGCCAATCTCGGTGGGGATGAACTTACCACCGAGCTTCTGCACATACTGACGCTCCTGAATGGTGCTGATGATGGCCGAGTACGTCGAAGGACGGCCTATGCCGCGCTCCTCTAGCTCCTTGACCAGCGACGCCTCGTTGAAGCGCGGAGGTGGCTCGGTGAAATGCTGCTCCGTATCCAGCCCTTTCAGCGTGAGCTTTTGGCCCTCGGTGAGCACCGGCAACTTGTGCTTGAGAGCCTCGTCTTCTTCGTCCTTGCTGTCCTTCGCCTCTTCGTAGAGCTTGAGGAAACCTTCGAACTTAAGAACGGAACCCGTCACGCGGAATCGGTGGGTGTCATTGCCGCTCTGCGCGTCGATATCCACGGTCGTCTGGTCGAAAACGGCAGGGTTCATTTGCGAAGCCACGAAGCGCTGCCAAATAAGCTTGTAAACCTTATATTCGTCGTCCTGTAGATACTTCTTGATCGCATCAGGATGGCGAAGCGCCGAGCTGGGGCGAATGGCCTCATGCGCGTCCTGGGTATCCTTCTTCGACTTGTAGGTGTTCGGAGATTCGGGCAGAAACTGGGGACCGAAATTGCCAGCGATAAAGTCGCGCACTTCGATTACCGCTTCATTCGACACGCGCGTCGAATCGGTACGCATATAGGTAATGAGTCCGACCGTGCCTTCGTCGCCAAGGTCAATGCCCTCGTAAAGGCGTTGCGCCAGGATCATGGCACGCTTAACGCTGAAGCGCAGCTTGCGCGAGGCGTCCTGCTGGAACTTGCTGGTGGTGAACGGCGCTGCTGGGCTTTGTCGCCTTTCGCGCTTCTCGATCGAAGCCACCGTCCATGTGGCGTCTTTGAGCTCCGTTTCCAGACGCTTTGCGGTTTCCTCGTTCGGCAGAACGTTCTGTTTCGGATTTGTTCCTACCAGACGGGCATCAAATGCCGGAGGCTTCTGCCCTTGGAGGTGTGCATCCAATGTCCAATATTCGATGGGAGCGAATGCCTTGATTTCGCGTTCGCGCTCAACGATGAGCCGCAGCGCAACGGTCTGCACACGCCCTGCGGAGATCCCACGGCGCACCTTGTCCCATAGCAGCGGCGAAACCTGGTAACCGACGAGACGATCCAGTACACGACGCGTTTGCTGCGCATCCACCAGATTGCGATCAATGTCGCGGGGATGTTGGAACGCGTCCTGTACCGCGCGCTTGGTGATCTCGTTGAAGGTCACTCGGCGAATGTTGACTGCACTCTTCTTGCGCTTCTGACCGTCCATTCCATCGCCGCCGAGTACTTCGGCGAGGTGAGCGGCGATGGCTTCGCCTTCCCGGTCAGGGTCAGGAGCCAGATAGACGGCATCAGCCGACTTCGCCAGCTTCTTCAGACGGGCGACGACCTTCTCCTTGCCGGGAATGATCACGTACTCCGCGGCGAAGTCGTTATCAACATCCACACCCAAGTCTTTCTTCGGCAGGTCCTTGATGTGGCCGAGCGAGGCTTCCACCTCGTAGCCGGCGCCCAGATATTTTTGGATCGTCTTCGCCTTGGTGGGCGACTCGACGATGACTAAGCCTTTGGACAATGGAACCTCAATGTGTACGAACCTAGCATGGAACAGCGACGACGGCAAAGCTGTGGCGCTCGTGGCTCACAGCTCTTAGCTATTAGCTCTTAGCAAACGGTTGAGCCGACTGCCCTTGCGGAACCCGGCGTATTCGTTTGTAAAAGACCGTCAGCATTCGCCGGATTTCGCTCACTTCGGCGGCCAGTCCTTCCCATTCAGCCTTCTGAAGGTAGCCGAGATCCTTCGCGAGCACTAGTTGATAATCCACTTCACTTGCTGAGCCCATCGCGATCTGGACGAAACGGCCCATATCGCCATCTCCCCATCGGCCGCATCCTTCAGCGAGGTTTGTGGGAATCGACGCGACAGCTCTACGAATCTGGCTGGTCAGGCCAAACATTTCAGACTTGGGGAAACTTTCGGTGGCACGATACAGCGTCAAGGTCAACGTATGCGACCGTCTCCAGACGACCAAGTCCTTGTAGTCTCTCATCGGATCCTCTGCATTTCCGTTGATCAATCGGGTTGTTGGATTGCTAAGAGCTAAAAGCTAAGAGCCAAAAGCCGCCGCGCTTCGCGGCTTCACATCGTCCTCACGTAGTACTTCCCCGGCAACTGCCTGATCCGGCTGCTTAGTTCCAGCTCAAACAAGGCGCTGAAAATTTCCGAAGAGGAGAGATACGAACTTAGGCGCTCAACCAACTGGTCGATGTGGGTGGACTCGTCCGACCGCACCAGCGCGAAGACCTTCTTCTCCGCCGGAGGCAGGTCTGCCGCCTGAAACAGTGATGCGGGCGGACCGTCCTGCGATTCAGGAGCCTCGGGCGGCGTGAGTGCCAGACGGGTGTCCGCGGGCAGCACCTCCCACACGTCCTCCCACGTGGCGACAAGCGCAGCGCCCTGCTTTATCAGCGTGTTAGGGCCCCACGAAAGCTTGTTGGTAACGTTTCCAGGTACGGCAAATACCTCGCGCCCTTGCTCCAGCGCGCATCGGGCCGTGACCCGCGTGCCACTGAATTCTCCGGCTTCAATCACCAGTACGCCAACCGCTATGCCGCTGATGATCCGGTTGCGAATGGGAAAATTCTGCGGCGCTGGAAAGGTGCCGAGAGGGAACTCAGTGAGGACCGCCCCGCCGGAGGCCAGTATCTGCTCGGTGATTTTCTGGTTCTCCTTCGGATAAACCTCGTTGATCCCCGTTCCCCAGATGGCGACTGTCGTCCCGTGTGCGCGCAAGGCGCCCCGGTGCGCCGCGGTGTCAATTCCGCGTGCCATTCCACTAAATACGACGAGGCCGCGCACGGCAAGATCGCAGGCCAGCCGTTCCGCCATGCCCGTGCCATATGGGGTCGGATGCCTAGTTCCGACAATTGCAATACCAGGCTTATCAATGACTTCCGCGTTGCCTCTGAGGTAAAGCACGAGCGGCGGATCGTAAATCTCAAGGAGGCGTCGCGGATATTCGTTGTCGCCGGGAACGATAACCTTGGCCCCTAGTTCCCTGGCATGATCCAACTCCGCCGCAGCCAGTTCCAGCGACTTGCCCAGCGCGATGCTCTGTGCAGCCGCCGCTGGCAGTCCAGCCGCTTCGAGATTGGTCAGCGAAGCGGCGAACAGGCGATCAATGCCGCCAAAACTCTCTACCAGCCTGCGGCCACGTCCCGCGCCCACACCGGGCGTCAATGACAACGCGAGCCACTGCAACTGGCGGGCGACAGCATAATCGTGGGTTTGCACTGCTGCCTCGGTCTCCATAGCAAGCTCCCGGGACAACTCTCTCGAATAAGGGGAGGGTAACCTTAACGATGGTTACCGTCAGTGAGCTACGTCACCAAGGCCGGTGCGGAAGGGGCTGTTAGACTCGATAGTTCATGTCCGGCCTGCGAATCTCGGCAATCTCCTTCTTGAATACGGCGCCTCTGATGTGGGATTTCGAACGTGGCGACGCCGCCCGGGACTTCCAGATCGAATACACCGTTCCCTCGGCGTGCGCTGCCGCGCTCGGCGCTAAACAGGCGGACATCGGCATCATTCCGGCATTCGCTTATGCTGAGATACCTGGACTCGTAATCCTGCCCAACATAGCCATTGCCTCGAAGGGCCGCGTGCGCTCGATTCTGTTGGTCAGCAGAAGGCCGATCGAGGAGGTGCGAACCGTCGCAACTGATTCAAGCTCGCGTACATCTGTGGCGCTGCTGCAGGTTTTGTTTGCGAAGTTCCTGGGCGGGGCGCGTCAACTCACGCCGCATGCTCCGCAGTTAGAGGCCATGCTGCAACGACACGATGCCGCGCTGCTCATCGGAGACGCTGCACTGCAGGTCCCCAGGGACTCTGGCTACTACCTGTACGATATGGCGAACGAGTGGCGTCGCTACACTGGCAAGCCATTCGTCTTCGCGTTTTGGGCAGTGCGACTCGACGCTCTCGAGCGGCGACCGCCCGCGTTAAACCTTACTGAGATCTTCCAGCGTTCACGAGACCACGGAATTCAGCCGCAGAACATCGCCGCCATTGCCAATGAGTGGTCGGCGAAGCTCGGCTTGGATACGGAAGACATTCGCCGCTACCTCACGGAGAACGTTCATTACTACCTCGACCGGGACAACCACGCCGGGTTGCAGCTCTTTCTCCAATACACGGAGGAACTGGGCCTCATTCGGCAAGTCCCCGAGCTGCGCTTCCTGGGACCGGTAGCATTTGGCAGCCCGCGCCCATAAGCGCTCGCATCAGTATTTTGCTTCCAGCCTGTCTTTCCCTAACGAAACCTGCTTCTAAGCACATAGGGCTTTCAAAAGGGACGATATCGGATAGAGGGCAGATGCACCGATTCGCAGCGGCAGTGTTTAGCAAATTGTTTCCGAAGGTACTCTGGCACTTGGGAGGCGCGGGGCTGATTCTGCTCGGGCTGCTTGACAGCTCTCCGCTTCCGTTGCCGGGCAGCATGGACGCTTTAACCATCGTGTTGTCGGCCTCGCACCAGAGGCTCTGGTGGTATTACGCCATGATGGCCACCATCGGCGCGGTCGGCGGCGGCTACCTGACATATCGGCTTGGCGCCAAAGGCGGGAAGGAGGCACTGGAAAACAGGATATCCAGGAAGCGCGCGGAGAAGGTGTATCGCATCTTTGAGCGCTACGGGTTTTGGTCGGTCGCGATTGGAGCTATCTGTCCTCCGCCAGTGCCGATGCTTCCCTTCCTGCTCACCGCTGGAGCGCTGCAGTATCCGCGCAAGAAATTCCTGGCGGCGTTAACTCTCGGTCGGGCCGTGCGATTCACCATCGCGGCTTACCTTGCCTCACTCTACGGCAACCGGATCTTGCAGTGGCTGGGTCTTTACTACCAGCCGATGTTATACGCTCTGATCGTGATTGGAATAGGCGCTGGCCTGGCTGGTCTCTACTTCTGGAGGCGCAAGCGCAAGAAGCCGGCACGCGGCCGCGCTCAGAAGGCTGCGTGACAAGTTCTCGCCCGACAACCTGTTGTGGCTACTCGAACTTCCAGCGCGTCGGCGCGGTCGCAAATTGCTTCTCCGGAAGCGCGAAGACCACTCGCGGAGTGACCTTGAAGATCACGTTGCCCAGCCTCGGATCGATGGGCCAGCCATATTTCTTCTTGCTGGCCGCGGAAAGCGTCGCAGGAAGCGCATCGTAGCCCGCTGGCTCGGCGGTGCCTTCAACGATGACCAACTCGTCAAGCGCCTCATTGATCAAGATACAGTTCGGGTTGCCCGCGAGGTTCTTGGCCTTACGCGTGGTTGCGCCCGTGCCAAAGTAAAACGCATCTTCGACCCACAAACCATGCATTCCCATGGCGTGAGGCCGTCCGTCGGGCCGGACCGTCACAATCACATAGTTGTGCGATTTCGTCAGTCGCTCGCGAGCCCAGCTCCAATCGAGCAGGCCATTGGTTGATTTTGAGATGCCATATTTGGCCGGCATCACCGGGCGGCTCGGGACTGGCTGTACCGTGACTCCAGCGAGAGCTGCTTTTTTCTCGCTGAGCTTGTGCTTCGCAGACTTTGCCATCAGCAGATTGAAACTCGCCGTGCGGCAAAGGTCAACCGCTGAAACGAGGCCCCAAAGCGCAACAGCGGCCAAAGCGGCCGCTGTCCACGTGGGTTGCGAGATAGGAACCTACTTGGTGCCGTGTGCCTCGGCGTGGGCCTTTGCAGCTTCAGTAGTGTGGTGCGTGGCATGAGCATGATGCGCGTGCGCTGTGTGTGCGTGGTGGGCAGCCTTTTCATGGGCGCCAGCTTCATGATGCTTGGCAGCTTCCTTGTGATGATGGGCTGCTTTCTCATGATGCTCTGCAGCTTGCTTGTGATGTTGTGCTGCTTCCTTCGACATGGATAGCTTCCTTTCGGTTTGAGGTCCGTTTGTCTGGCGAAGGGACCTTGCAGCATTGTGAGAAGCCCAAGTTGCCAGAAGGTTTCAGCCATGTGAATTGATGATCAATATTCGCTTTCGTTAGCCGCACATTACTGGAACTTCCAGCGCGTCACGGCTTTCGGAAACTGCTTCTCCGGCATGGCGAACACGGTCTTGGGGCGGACCTCGTAAACTGGGCCAATCTTAGGATTGAGCTCCCAACCATACTTTGCTTTGTAATCAATAAACGCCTGGTTCGGAATATCGCTGTCGTTCAACCTGTGAGCAACGCCTTCGACGATGACAGCTTCCTCGGCGTTCTCGTTGCATACGACACAGTTGGAATTGTGCTGAAGATTGCGGGCCTTGCGGGAGGTTGCGCTGGTGCTGAAGTAATAGGCTCCGTCAAGCCAGATGCCCCAAACCAACATGGTGTGGGGCGCGCCGTCGGGTGTTACGGTTGTGAGCCAATAATTATGCGATTTGGCAATGCGTTCCTCTGCCCAGGACCAAAGCAGCGCTCCTTCCAGTGAATCCGGAACGCCGTAACCTGCCATGAAAGGTCGCGATGTTTTCGGTTCCTCATCTCTACGTGAGTCGGCCTTCGCCATTGCTCACCTCCGCGTTGCCCATTCTGCACCTCTTCCGGGTCTGCGCTCAAGAACGTGGAAGGCTGCTCGTCCGACAATGAATGGAATCACAATCCAATGTGACCACCTCTGTCTCTTCCCTTGTACGCACCCTTTTGGAATCAATGGTTTAGCCAGAGCCATACTGTAAGCAATAGTATCCAAAGGAGTTGTTTGTACTCAATAGATTCCATTGGAGTTAACTATACAAATAGGGCTGGAAAAGCGTGATTCTTGGTCCATGAATGAAGACAAGAAGTCTTGCTAGCAAGCTAACAGATTCGCAGCTGCTTGCCTGCCGGCTAAGGCAGGTTATACGCGAAGTACGGCCCCGGGCCCCCTGGAGTACTCATATTCTCAATGGCTGTGAATACGTCCCGCCCAAAAAAGAACGACAGGCCCCAGTCGAAGCTGGAATTTGCTCCACCGATGGCCGGGCCACCGAGGGTACTGAAGGCGGTATTGTTCGTACTAAAGAGGTTGTTTGCGTTTTCAATGCTGAAGTGCGTCGTTGGGCCGCTTTGTCCGTTGGATCCTTGATTGACGGCGGTGAGGTTGTCTGGCGAGTTGGTGGGACAATACCACCCGTTACACATTGGTATGCTCGAGTCGGGGAAGAAAAACCCGTTCGAGCCGCTATCAATAAAGCTCTGGGGATAGCTTGAGCCGTTGAACATTGTGGTGAAGTTTCCGGCATTGTTGCCGGTATCCGGCACCGGGTACACCGTGGAATCACCTAAGCCGTTATTTGTTTGAGTACCAATCCCGAAGATCAGAAGGCCGTTCGAGGTCAGCGATCCCCCATCAGGAACCGACGGGAATTGGACCAGTACACCATTGTTGTCGCTGGCAAACCCTGACACCGGGTTGGCGACTTGTTGCGCCAAGGTGACGTTCGTCGGATTGCAGCCTGAGGCAGGGCAATCATAATACGCCGCTGGCGGTGGACTGTTCGATACACAAGCCGGTCCGCAATCCCGCTGGAACAGTCCCACGCCGATGAGCGCATTGGCGCCGAAGGCGTTCACGCTTCCGCCCTCGTTGCCGGCCCCTCCGGGGGGATTCTGGTTGGAACAACTGCCCGGAACCGGCGGCGAGCCAGACGACGGAACCATGACTTGCACCGGTACGTTGGAGGCCTTCTCGCCAGCCACAGTGATGTCCGCGGTCGCTACCGGGCCCCACACGTACCCATCGAGAAATACCAGGCACTCACCCAGTGGATTGCCGCTGGAATCGTTTGCCGGAGGGAGCGGGATGCTCAGCACGGAAGATACCATGCGCAGACCGGACGAGCCCGTGTCTACCGCAACGTGATCAATGGTCTGACAAGTGTTGGTACCTGGGACGCAAATGGTTACGGTGACGAATCCTACATTGACAGAGGGGGGCTGCAGCCCGGCTGGGCCTGCATCCACGATGATGGGAGCCATGTTGTTGGCCGACTGGGTCGGATTCACCGTAACAGTCGTCGTCCCCAATTTGCTGCCGTCCTGGGCCGAGGTCGCGGTGACCGTAACCAGAAGAGACACGTCTCCTGAGCTTGGCGCGCTGAACAAGCCCGTTGCCGAGATTGATCCCGCGCTGGCGGACCACGTAACTGCAGAATTGAAATTACCTAGTCCCATCACGGATGCCGAACACTGACTGGTTTGGCCATAGTTGATGGTTGGCGGCGAACAGGAATCGGTTACGGAGGTGATGGTTGAAGATCCGCTGCTGCTGCTTCCGCCGCAGGCTACCATCAGCACGACGCTTCCTAGTGCGAGCAGGATTGCCAGTTTATGCACGGCAATTTCTCCTTCAGTGGATATCGCTGGCCTGGACGCCTTGTGGCACTAGCTGTGGAATGTAGGCTTGCCCGTGGAAGCTGCGCATGTGCCCGGTTTCATAGAGCACCAGGCCGGGGGTTTCAACAGCGATTGGAGCACGCCTCGGGCGTGGCTGCTGCGATCCTTCCTGCTGGGATTTTTCCCTGGCCTGCTGGGCCTGTTGATAATACGGCCCAAGGAGTTGCTGCAAATCGGGCGGGAACTGGCCTTCCCAGGCAACGCCAAAGACTGCGCCCTGGGGGGAGACAAATTCGCGGACCACGGTTCCCGACGAGGTGATCTCGTGCATCACGTAGGTGTGATTGTCCACGCTGCGTAGAGTGCCCTTCATGCCGGCCTGGTCATCGAGGACGGAGGCCGCCGTGTCCCCCAGGACCGCTGCAGCAGGAAAAGGCAGCACGAGGACCAGGCAGGAAAGCAAAATTCGTGCCGCAATTTGAGAACAAGTGCCAGCTAGCTTGAAGATGTTCATGGAGACCCGCCCTTCACGTGCGTTCGAAGTGAGTCATCAACAATCCCTGCCTATAAACTCGATTCTGCAGCGATTGTTGCGTGATCTGCTTTCCAGCTTAAACTATCTGCCGTTCCAGGCATGTAGAGTTCGATGCAGCGGAGGGGCATTAAGTCAACACGCCGTTTCCCCACAACGGTCGGGAAGGTTAGAATGTCACACAGGATTGTGACCAGCCATGTCCCTGACCAAAGCTCAAGCTCTGGAGATGTACTGTTCCGATGACCTGATTGGCATCGGGATGGACGCTGACGCGGTACGGCGTAAGCTGCATCCCGAGGGCGTGGTCACCTACATCATCGACCGCAACATCAACTACACCAACTTTTGCACCGAGTACTGCACCTTCTGCGCTTTCTACCGTCCGCTGAAAGGCAAGCTGGCGAAAGAGGGCTACATCCTCGACTTCGAGACCATCTACGAGAAGGTGCGCGAGACGGTCGAACTCGGCGGCACGGGAATTCTGCTGCAGGGCGGACTACATCCCGACCTGAAGATCGAATGGTACGAAGCCCTGCTAAGCGGCATCAAGCAACGCTTCCCGCAAGTGCACCTGCACTGCTTCTCGGCATCGGAGATCATCTGCGTCGCCGAGGTCAGCTCCCTGAGCATTGAAGACACCATCCGCCGCCTGCATGATGCCGGGCTGGATTCCATTCCCGGCGGCGGCGCAGAGATCCTCGATGACGAAGTACGATACAAGATCGCACGCCTGAAGTGCCTGACCAACGACTGGCTCAATGTGCATCGCACCGCGCACAAGCTCGGCATGAGAACTACGGCCACCATGATGTTCGGCGTCGGCGAAACTTACGAGCACCGCATCAACCACTTTCAGTGCATCTACGACCTGCAGGAAGAAACCGGCGGATTCACGGCGTTCATCCCGTGGTCATTTCAGCCACAGAACACGGCGCTGGGCGGACGGGGCTGGGACGAGGCCACCGCAGTCGAGTATCTGAAGACGCTGGCCATCGCGCGCATCTTCCTCAGCAACTTCAAGAACGTACAATCGAGCTGGGTGACGCAAGGGCTCAAGGTCTGCCAGACCGGCCTGCGTTTCGGCGGCAACGATGTTGGCTCGGTGATGATCGAGGAGAACGTAGTCCGCGCCGCCGGGGTTCGCAATTGCACCACGGAAGAAGAGTTGCGCCGCATCATCCGCGATGCCGGATTCCGTCACG
>JBKQKT010000354.1:0-5196 GCA_052147365.1 Candidatus Korobacteraceae bacterium
TTCCGAGACGTTCTGCGGCATGCACAAGATCACCGGGAAGCCTTGGGCCGCGCCCATCATGGCGTAAGCAATGCCAGTGTTGCCGCTGGTGGAATCCAGCAGCGTCTTGCCTGGGCCGAGCTTTCCCGCAGCAATGGCTTCGGCCACAATGTTCGCTGCCGGCCGGTCTTTCACCGAACCTCCGGGATTCGCCCACTCCGCCTTTGCTAGGACTTGCACGCCATCCAGGTACCGCGTCAGCCGCTCGAAACGCAGAAGTGGTGTGCTGCCAATCCGCTGCTGCGTGCTCTGACCGAGCACCCGTGGCACCAACGCCAGCTTCCTGCCCCACTTTCCCATGACTCCATTAGATGAATGCAAAAGGCCGCAGGATTATGCACGCATATGAAAGTCTCCAGCATGCTTTAGCGGTTCAGCGGGCCAGCGGCTGATATATAATCCGCGCAAACCTTTAAATCCAGGTGATAGATCATGAAATCGGTCTTAACGCCGTTGGACTTTCTTGCTCGCAGCGCCACTGTTTATCCATCCTGTACCGCCGCAGTCGACGGTGACTTCCGCCTCACCTACTCCGAGTTCCAGCAGCGCGTGCATGCGTTTGCAGCGGCCCTTCAGCGCGTAGGCGTCGCGCCCGGCGATCGCGTCGCCGTGCTGGCGCGCAACAGCCTGTTGGGGCTGGAAGCCCACTTTGCTGTGCCGCTCATCGGCGCCGTTCTAGTGATGCTTAACATTCGCCTGCAGAGCGCCGAGCTGGCAACTATCCTCAACCACAGTGGTGCGAAGATCCTCGTCGGCGATGATCTCGTCCTGCCGCTGGTCGCGATTGCCGGCCAGATGTCCCGACTTGAGCGCATCGTCCTCAACTACGAGGAGTTCCTACGCAAAGGTAACTCGGCAGTCGTGCCGCATGAGGTCGGCGAGGACGATGTCATCTCCATCAACTACACCAGCGGCACCACCGGGAATCCCAAGGGCGTGATGTACACGCATCGCGGTGGGTACATGAACGCTATCGGCGAGGTCGTCGAGCACGGCCTTACCAGCCGCTCCGTCTATCTCTGGACACTGCCCATGTTTCACTGCAACGGCTGGTGTTTCCCATGGGCGGTAACCGCGGTTGGCGGGCGCCACGTCTGCCTGCCCGAGGTCAACGCTGAACGTGCGGTTGACCTCATCGAGAAGGAAGGCGTCACGCATCTTTGCGGCGCGCCGGTCGTGGTTCGCACATTGACGGAGCACTGCTCGCGACGCGGCATTCGCTTCCAGTCCGGTCTGAGGATGGTAACGGCGGCTGCGCCGCCACCACCGGCAGTGATTCGTGCCGCCGAGGAAATCGGCATCGAGATCACTCATGTTTACGGCCTCACCGAAACCTACGGGCCGCACTCGGTATGCGCGTGGCACTCAGAGTGGGACTGCGAGCCGCTGGAGAAGCGGGCGCAGCTCAAGGCGCGGCAGGGCGTTCCATATGTCGTTTTTGGTAGCGACATGCGCGTGGTGGACGAAGACATGCATGACGTTCCCGCCGATGCGAGCACGATCGGCGAAGTGGTGATGCGGGGCAACAACGTCATGCTCGGCTACTACAACGAGCCTGAGGCCACCGAAACCGCCTTTCGCGGAGGCTGGTTTCACTCCGGCGACCTGGCAGTCATGCATCCTGACGGTTACATCGAAATTCGCGACCGCGCCAAGGACATCATCATCTCAGGAGGAGAAAATATCTCCTCAGTGGAAGTGGAGCGGGTGTTGTACGAACATCCGGCGGTAATGGAAGCCGCAATTGTCGCGCAGCACGACGACAAGTGGGGCGAAGTGCCGCACGCTTACGTGCTGCTGAAAGAAGATGCAACCGTCAGCGCCGAAGAGCTCATCGAGTTTTGCCGCTCGCGGCTGGCGCACTTCAAGTGTCCGAAAGCGGTACACTTTGGCCCATTGCCCAAGACTTCCACCGGGAAAATCCGCAAGAACGTTCTCCGCGCGCAGTCACGTGTTGCTGTCGCCGAAGGAGTTTGATTCATGCCCTACCAGAGTATCTCGTTCGAAACCGAAGGCCATATCGCGATTGTCACTCTCAACCGCCCGCAACGGCGCAACGCATTGTCGCTGGAGTTGATGACCGAACTGATCGCAAGCCTCAGCGAAATTGGCCGCGACCGCTCGCTGCGCACCGTGATCCTCGCCGCCGCCGGAAAAGTCTTCTCCTCCGGCCACGACCTCAACGAGATGGTCGGCCACGACCTCAACCACTACCGCGAAGTCTTCGACGTCTGCACCGAGCTGATGACGCGCATCCAGTCCATTCCGCAGCCAGTTATCGCGCAGGTGCAGGGCATTGCCACCGCCGCCGGCTGCCAACTGGTGGCCACCTGCGACCTCGCTGTCGCTTCCGACCAGGCCGGTTTTGCGACGCCCGGCGTCAAGATCGGCCTGTTCTGCACCACGCCCATGGTCGCGCTCAGCCGCGCCATTGGCCGCAAGCGCGCCATGCAGATGCTGATGACCGGCGACATGATTGACGCGCTCACCGCCGTCGAGTGGGGACTCATCAACATCGCCGTTCCTGCCTCCGAACTCGAGCAGCAGACCCGCAAGCTGGCGGCGCGCATTGCCGAAGCCAGTTCGCTCACGGTCGCGCTGGGCAAGCAGGCGTTCTACACGCAGATCGATCTCGACCAGCCCAAAGCCTATGCCTACGCCAAGGAAGTCATGAGCATGAACTCCCTCGCCGCCGACGCGCAGGAAGGAATCTCCGCCTTCCTTGAGAAGCGGCAGGCGTGCTGGGCAGGGAAGTAGGAGCCGTCGGCCTTCAGCCTTCTGCCTTCTAGCTAACTCTTGCGAGAAGGGCCTCGATTTTTGAATCCAGGTCGCGCGCCACTTGCAACGCCTCTGCGTTTCCATAAGGAGCGAGAAAGCTCACCATCCTGTCGTAGGAGAGATGTACCCCGTCAGCCCGCTTGTCAATCAGGATCGTGACCGGTGCATACGAAGCCGCATCGGGAACGTGCTTCGCCATTTCTTTCATGATGAGCGGATTGCCGGCGACCAGACGCAGGCTTTTCCGCGCTTTGACACCCTGTTCTTTCTGCAGGACCGCGCCGATGTCGAAACGGGCGAATTCCATCAGGCCTGACGGTCCGATCGCTTCCTGGACCGCCGTCTCCAACTCTGCCAGACTCCGCGCCTCGGCGATCCTCTTTGAAAACGCAGCTATATCGGGATGTCCGATTTCCTGCTCCAAGCCTGCCACGACCTCCTCGAACGAGCGGGAGGATGTCAGGCTAATTCGCTCAACGCCGA
Source organism: Candidatus Korobacteraceae bacterium (assembly GCA_052147365.1). Lineage (GTDB taxonomy): Bacteria > Acidobacteriota > Terriglobia > Terriglobales > Acidobacteriaceae > Bog-257. Next base: position 3,301 of record JBKQKT010000354.1, read on the forward strand.
TCTGCCTGGTTTGAATCATCACTGGCGCTATATCAACCTCTTGCCAATCCACTACCGGGCGACACCGGCAGCAGCCTTCGCCTTTGCCGGCTGTTGTCCCGCGAGCATCGTCAGCAGCTTCGTGCCGCTCATAGAGCCGAGGCCTGTGCAGGGGTCCCATCCCATTCCGGCCTTAAACTCTCCATTCAGCTTGCCGTAGATATCGTTGTGCCCTGACGTTATGTTATGGAACAATCCTGCGGCGGTAGCCTGCGCGTATAAAATCGGATTGATGAAACCCACCGGATTTCCTCCACTGCCGGTGAGTTTCTGATTAATGCGCGCCAACAGCCCCGCATAGAGTGGCGCCACCGCGCTCGTCCCGCCGATGCCCTGCTTCTTCCCGCCAATTATCGTGGTATAGCCCGGCACAGGATCGGCGACCGCGCCCACGTCTGGCACGCCGCGCCCCCCAGCGCTGTTGGCCGGCGCGGGCACGGCAACGTTGGACTGGTAGGCAGGCTTGGGAAAAAAGTTACTGACCCCGCCGCCTGTGGATCCGCCTTTCGCGCCGCGGTTCCATACCGTCTCGACCGGCGCCCCGGGCTTCGACGATGCATCCAGCGACGTTCCCCCGCAAGCCAGCGCAAATGGGCTCGAAGCGGGAAAGTCCACGTGGGGCTTTCCATCCCACGCCTTCTCCGTCATGTCCGGAGCGCCATCATCTCCTGCCGCGACACACACCGTAATGCCGAGCACCGCTGCTTCCTCAAGCGCTTCGTGCAAACCTTGTAACATCTGTGCTGTCGCCGTTTCCTCAGCTTGTCCCCAACTGATGGAGATGATTGAAGGCTTGCGCACGTTGTCATGCACCGCAGCGGTGACTACCTGAATGAAACCATCGTCGGTGTTCGTTCCAAAATACACCGCGATCTTCGCCCCCGGCGCGATCGCTCCGGCCACTTCGATATCCAGCGTAACTTCACCATCGGCATCAGCATCGTGTCCGGGAATGTTTGCGCCTCCATCGACGCCAACGGCAGACACGCTCGGCATTGGGATTTTGAGACTGGAGAAAAATTTCTGCAGGTCAGAGGTTTTGTACCCCGCGCCCGTGGGGTTTCCCTGCTTATCGACATTATTCAGTTCAATGAGTGCGATGGTCTGGCCCGCGCCATTGAGCCCCGCAGGAAAATCATAGATTCCGGCGAGCTGCTGCGGCGTAAAGCTGGCTGGGATCTTGGCCGCAGCCGCCCGCGCCTGCTTCTTTTTTCCCTTGCCTCGGCCCTCACCGTGGACCGCCTCGAAGAGCCGGAAATGTGTCGTCACCACCGGACGATCGTCCAGCCCCAGCACACGTTTGACGATGTTTGCCAATTCCGCCGGCACACTGATGGTTCCGGTGCGTCCTCGATAGGAAATGTTGCCCGATTTGTACCGCTTGAGTGTTACTCCGAAAGCTGTGCTCAAATCTGCGATCGTGCCCGAGAGTGTCACCGTGCGTCGCGCCGGATCAGTATTTACTACCGTCAGCGAGTGATCATGCGCGAAGGCATCGATCTTGGCGAGGTCCGCTGGATCTGCGCCAGCTTCGTTTGCCAATTCCGTGCGCGTCAAGTATTTTCGTTCGGCAAGTGGCTGCGAGGCGATCTTGTTGACCATCGCATTGAGGTCCGCTCCCGCCCGGCGCCTAATCTGGAGAGTGATCTCGATGCGCTGACTCGGGTCTACATTACCAACGACCTTTGCTCCGGCAAGAGGGCGCCGATTGCTGCCTGGGAGGGCAATTCGCTTTTCCATATGAGTTACCTCGGGAAGGATACTTCCAAGAATTGTGTGGCGTAGTGTGATTCATTCCTCTAGAGTTGTAAAGACCACTAAGGTGGGCAGCGAACGCTCAATGCTCGCGTAGAGTCG
>JBKQKT010000355.1:0-3463 GCA_052147365.1 Candidatus Korobacteraceae bacterium
GCTTCGGTGTGGCTGGCGAGATACTTGTCGATCGCGACTTTGGTGAGGTAGGGGCCGAGCACATCGGCGCCCGCCTTCAGCACGATCGCAATCAAGGCGATCACGACTTGCAACCGATACGGGCGTAGGTACGTCAGCAGGCGCTTCATCAGCCTGCTGTCGTATGCTTTGCCTAATACCTCTTCGTCGTGGATCCCAGCCATGTCCCTGAAGCTATTGTAAATAAACGGTGGAAGTCATATAGACGAGCGGAGCGCAGGATGGGATGGAAAAGATTGCTGCGCGAGCGGTTCACTTCTGGGGCGAGATCCATCCTATGCTGACAGCATCTCGATCAGTTCCTGCTCGCCCTGGAGCAGGTAGAAGCAGATGAACTTCAGGGGCTTTTCTGTGGAGGCATTGTCGAAACGCAATATCACCGTCTCCGTCGGCTCGTGAAAAGCGGAGCCCGCCCGCAAACGCTGCGGCTTTTGCCCTTGAACCTCTAGCACGGCTTCACCTTCGACGATGTAGCCGAAGACCGGGCAAGGGTGACGGTGCAACCCCGTCTCTTGACCCGGTTCAAAGATGATCTCGCGTACATCGACCGAAGTTACGATCTTGTTTTGCAGGATGGTAGCGAGGAGCGGAGTTCGCTTAATTGTTCGCACGACCATGTTCAGTTGGATGAGCCAGCCGAGGCGCGGTTGCAGCTGTGACTAAAAAGCCAGATTTTTCAGCACCAGCGCCGAGTTCTTCGAGCCGAAAGCGATGCAGTTGCAGATTGCATGCTGGACTTCGGCGCGGCGTCCCACATCGGGCACGTAGTCGAGGTCACAGTCCGGGTCCGGCTTTTCCAGATTGATGGTCGGCGGAATCTGCCCGTGCTGCATGGCCACCAGCGTGGCGGCAAGTCCGGCCGCACCACAGGCTCCCTGCGGATGCCCGATCTGCGACTTCAGGCTCGACATCGGCGTGCGGGATGCCTTGTCGCCCAAGGCCAGTTTCAGCGCTCGTGTCTCGATGCGGTCGTTTAACTGCGTTGAGGTGCCGTGAAGATTGACGTAGCTTACGTCGGCCGCGGAAATACCTGCATCTTCCATCGCCATCTGAATGGCGCGGGCTGGTTCCTCGCCGCATTCCTGTAAGCGAACGCGATGGAAGGCCTCGCAGGTCGAGCCGTAGCCGGTGACTTCGGCCAGGATGCGCGCGCCACGCCCACGCGCATGTTCATACTCTTCGAGGAAGAACATCCACGCGCCTTCGGCTACCACGAAGCCATCGCGATCGGCCGAAAATGGCCGCGAAGCGCGCTCCGGAGCTTCATTCCAGGACGAGGTCATAATCTTCATGAGCGTGAAACCCTTCATGATTCCAGGAGCGATGGGCGCGTCCACGCCGCCAACGAGCATCATGGGCAGAAAGCCGAACTGGATTTGCCGCAGGGCGTAACCGAACGCATCTGTTGATGAAGTGCAGCCGGTGGTGATGACGTGGCTCATGCCGCGGAGGCCGAAGCGCATGCTGACTTCGCTGGAAAGCGTGCCCATCGTCCCGCTTGGGATGCAGAAGAGGCTGACCTGCTTGACCTTGCCTTGCAGCCACAGCCGGATTTGCTCTTCCGAAAATTCCTGTGCGCCGCCGCCGGAGCCGAGCAGGACGCCGATCTCGCGCTGCTGGTCCAATGACAGTTGCGAAGTCTCGATGCCCGCTTCGCGCAGTGCTTCGGTGGAGGCGGCAAGCGCAAGAGGCACCGCACGCGAGACATGCTTGCGCTCATGGGCGTCAACCCAGGCCAGTTCGTCGAAGTCCTGCACCTCGCCGGCGATCTGTACCGGCAGGTCACTGGGATCGAAGCTGCCGACGCGCTTCACGCCGCTGGTTCCGGCGAGAATGGCACGGCAAAACGCCTCATTGCCGATACCGTTGGGGCTGACCACGCCCATGCCCGTGATGACAACACGCTTCTTCATAGCGACTAGAAACTAGCAGCTGGCAATTAGCCCTTGGCCCCGGGATTCGAACTGCGAATGTTACTGGAAAACAAGTTTCAAGATACTAACAGATTGCTAGCCATTGTCTGGTTGCCAGTCCCTTGTCGCTGGCTGCTACTGTAGTAGCCAGGGATACGCTCTGCGAATCGGATGTCCACAGGAATTTACATTTCGGTGCCGTTTTGCCGCACCAAGTGCAGTTTCTGCAACTTTGCTTCCGGAGTGTTTTCTCACCCGCTATTTGAGCGATATGTCGAGCAGGTGTGCGCAGAAATTGCGACTGCCGAGCGAACTGCGCGAGAATTGGGCGGAAATTTCGAGAGCAATGTTGACTCCATTTATCTGGGCGGCGGCACACCGTCCGTGTTGGCGCCCCGTCAACTTGAGCGCCTCTTTCGAGCTGTGCGCGACAACTTCGCAGTGGACCGCACAGCCGAGATTACCGTCGAATGCGCTCCTGGCACGATAACCGACGAGATTCTGGAGGCGCTGCTCCGGTGTGGCGTTAATCGCGTGAGCCTCGGGGTGCAATCGTTCGTGGACAAAGAATGTTCGTCCGTCGGGCGGTTGCATACGCGCGCCGTCACGCTGTCGGACATTGCACGGCTGCGCGCTTGTGGCATCGGCAATATCAGCTTTGATCTCATTGCGGGCCTGCCTCACCAGACGGAAGAGAGCTGGAACTTTTCGCTCGGAGAAACGCTCGCGACCTCTGTCCCGCACGTCAGCGTGTACATGCTGGAGGTGGACGAAGATTCGCGCCTGGGCACCGAACTGCTCGCGGGCGGCAGCCGTTATCACGCGCACTTCGTTCCCGACGACGACCTCACCGCTGATCTTTACCTCACGGCGTGCGAGCGCCTGGAAGGCGGCGGTATACAGCAATACGAGATATCGAACTTCGCGCGGCCGGTGACGCATGGCATCGGATTGCGGGATTCGCGACACAACCTCAAGTACTGGACCTGCGAACCCTATCTGGGATTCGGCGTGGACGCGCATTCGATGCTGGTTGCGAACGATGAACTGCAGGCGAAAGGTGTGGAGGCCATTCGGCTGGCCACTCCTGATTCGCTGGAGGGCTACTCTGCAGCGGCGAACGGATTGGATCCGATTGCGGCACGCCTGCAACAGCTTCGCGCGTCGCGCAAGCTGGTGGACACGCAGGCAGCGATCGAGGAATCGTTTTTCCTCGGGCTGCGCTTGAATTGCGGCGTGTCTTTTTGCGCCTTGAAGGAGCAGTTCGGCGAGGATGCGATCGGTGGCTATCAGACCACCGTTGACGAGCTACAGTCCGATGGCCTGCTGGATAGCGCGGGTGAGCGGCTTAGACTTACTGCCAGAGGCCGCCTGTTGTCGAATGAAGTGTTCGCGCGGTTTCTGCGAGATGAGGACATCAACCACAGAGACACGCCAAGCTCAGGTAGAGCGGCGCTTCAGCGCCGCGTTAACGATTGCCCTTAATTTTGCTTCCGTCGCTGAGGTCTGTG
>JBKQKT010000356.1:0-11925 GCA_052147365.1 Candidatus Korobacteraceae bacterium
CCTTCGCGGCCGCGGCCTACAACTTAGTCCGGATGAGGAGTCTGGCGATGCAAGCAACCTAAGCCGAGATCGAGGTGTGCTCGCTGGACCGAAAATGCATCCGCGCGGGACACCAGCGGATGCAGCCAGAACCACCTCCCGAATCACACAATTGCTGAGACTGGAGAGAATCTAAGTCGCGGAGCCCATTTTTCAGCAGCCTGCTAGAGGTTTGCGGGAGGCTGCCAAGTACCTGCGAATACGTGCAAGGCGGAGCAATCATGGGCTGAGAGCATTGGCTGAGTTTCTTCTCGAACCTGCAAATGGAATAGTGAGTGTGAGAGGGACTTAACGTCAGTCAGGCGCTACGACATGGTTCGAATGCGGCTGGTCAGGAAGGTTCATGGAATCGGCTCCGGCCCGGCTTTGTGACCTCCACAGACTCAGTTTGATTTCTTGCGGATGCTCTTTGGCGCCCACTTACTCCTTGCTCGACCAGGTCGAGGACAAGACTGTTTTGCATCCAGCAGAAGTAATCTGCCCCTCGCCGCGTCCGCAGTAATCAACTCAGTTACTTCAATCCATTAGTCCAGTCAAGCGCCCCATTACAACTCACCGAGCTCGGCGGATAAACCCAGATCCTCTCATCCGTCCATACTTGATTCGACGTGGTCACCACCAGTTGCAGGTAGGGATACGGCGCTGGATTTCGTTCCTCCAGCAACTGTACCGCCTGGTACCACTGAGAACAGTTCAATGATTGAGTCCCGTTCTGTATCCAGAAGGAAAGTTGTGGGCCGGCGGAGCACGCATTTCCCTGGCCTGAACAGCCCATCTGGTGAGAGTTGATCATAATCAGCCGGGCTGTCATCGGCACGCCGTTTACATGCAAAGTTCTTACGGAGTTATTTTGCGGTTTCCCATACCAGTTCGATATCGTGGGAGCAGGGGCGGCGTAGCAAATCGTAGTGAGGAGGAGCAAACAGAAAAATGCTGATTTCATAAGAGCCTTCCTTGTGGTGCGATTTTGTGTATCCTTCGCAATGGAATAGTGCAACCAGTCTGCCATAGGAGTCTCCCTGTAGATCTCTATCAAACATAAGGGTTTAGCCATCTGACGCTTTGAATTTAAGCAGCTCATTCTAGGACGATTCCTAGACACTAGTATGGAATCCAGACGGAGTAGTTGCGGCAACCCACGTGCGCGAAAAGCTGCTGCTCAAACCAGCCAACTAGGTTGTGCTAGTCCAAAAGTCAAAAACAGCCAATCGGCTTCCGAATTCAGGGTTGAATGTCCGTTACATTACGCGCAAGATGCAGAGGCGCGCACGCAACTTCAGACTCGGAGTTTCGAGGGCTCCGAGGCGAACATCTTGCCTTTCACTGCCGATCTGAGGTACGTGATCACGGCAAAACCGCCGCCCGCCGCTGGCCTACTCATTTCCTTGCTTCATCCGCGACAAGATCTGGTAGATGGTCGCGCGGCCAATGCCTAGGATCTCCGCCGCTCGAGTTTTGCTGCCCCCGACTGCTTGCAAGACACGCAAGATGTGACGCCTCTGCAGTTCGTCCAGAGTCAAGAACGTTTCGTCTGTGGATGCGTCGTCACTAAACGGGCCGCGAAGGCTTTCGGGCAGATCGTCAACGTCGACGACACTGCCCTCCACCATCATGCAGGCATTCCCGATCACGCTCTCGAGTTCACGGACGTTCCCCGGCCAAGGATAAGTTGCCATTCGAGTCTGCGCTCTGCGGGTTAGCCCAGCAATCGACTTCCCGTATTCGGCAGCGAACTTCTCAATAAAGTACCTTTGCAGGAGTGGCAAATCCTCGCGCCGTTTCCCGAGACTCGGCAACGCTATGTTAACGACCGCGAGTCGGTAATAGAGATCTTCCCGAAACTGTCCGTCGTGCACCATTCGTTTCAAGTCGCGGTGCGTAGCGGCCACGACCCGCACGTCGACGCTACGCGGCGTGGGTGATCCGACTCTTTGCACTTCTCGGCTCTGCAAAACCCGTAGCAGCTTCGCCTGCGCCGGGGGAGAGAGCTCCCCAATCTCATCCAAAAAAATGGTTCCTCCATCCGCGTGTTCAAACAAGCCGGCTCTGTCTTGCGTTGCACCCGTGAAAGCTCCGCGGACGTAGCCGAACAATTCGCTCTCGACGAGACTCTCAACTACCGCCGGGCAGTTGCACACCACAAACTGGCCTCGAAACGAGGGACTAAGCTTGTGCAGCGCACGGGCTACAAGTTCCTTGCCCGTCCCCGTCGCGCCAGTGACCAGAACTGTTCTAAAGTGCGGTGCAATTCTCCGTATCTTCGCGTAAACATCTAGCATCAGCGGACTGCGGCCTACCATACCTTCGAATTGAAAGGCGTCGATCAGCTCTCGATCCAGGTGCAGGGTCTTCTGTCGCTTTTCTGCTTCTGCAAGAAATCCCGCGATCCGGGCTCGGAGCTTTCCGACGTCTAGAGGTTTAATCATGTAATCGCAAGCGCCCTTATGAATCGCTTCGACGGCAGTTTCCGGAGAGTATTGCGCCGTCATCAGGATCACGTCAGCACCAGGATCTACGGCAACGATGCGTTCCAGCAGCTCCATCCCAGTAACCTTGGGCATCACCATCTCGAGCAGTACGAATCTCGGCCGAATCCGTAGAAACATTTCGAAGCCTACCTCAGGATCGTCCGCGGTTAATATCTCCAGGTTCTCGGGCTGTAGCGCAGTGCGAATGAGCCGAAGGTTCTCGGGATTGTCATCGATGACCAACAGCTTCAGGGCCCTCGGCTCACTCATCGGGCGCCCCCAACTCGGAGAGGGCTTGATGGCAAACTCACTGCTTCGGGCAGGGCGGGAAGGGCAGGAGCGCAGAAGATATCCACTCGGGAGAGAATCGACTTCCGGAGGAATCCGGAATTTGGGCTCACCGTGCAATCCATGCTGACCGGAGCGGAGCCCGCGTCGTTACCGAAATTGAAATCGGCCGCCCAACTATTGTGGCGATGCCCATTCATATCCCTCGAGCTCGGAGCGTTGTTGACCCTAAAATGTTTCGACCCTGCCCCTTCCGCATTGTGGTTCCTATCTCGCACGGTGCATGTGAGCCTATATAACCCAGAGAAAAGTTACAGGCGATCGCAAACGAGAATCAAACTAGATCTACTTCCGGAACTTTCCGGCAACGATTTCCGGCAGCATTTCCTCCAGCTTTCGCGCTAGCCAGATCTGTAGTTCGGACTTGTGCTCGTCCGGAAAATTAACAAAGCGAATACCGAGACGGCCCGATTTCAACCAGCAAATTGTCGATTCTGCCGAGAATGACTGTTGGTGATCGGGCAAGGTGAACTTTACCTGCACTTCTTTACCCACTATAACCGGAGCTAGCGTGCTGACAGCCATGCCGCCTTCGCTGATGTTTACGCTGTAACAGTGAACTTCAGGCATGTTTTGTGTCGTGATGGCGACGGGGATAGAAATGGGACAACGGAAGTAGCGCCGACGTTCTCTCAGGATTAATCCGTAAGCTGGCTTAAGTGTGTTGCGGATAGACTGCAATGAAAGAGGCCTCCCGACAATGAACTCCGACCTTTTCCCAAAAGCGGCGCCTTCGCTGTCACCGTTGCTGATGGTAAATGTCACCGCTGTTCGGTTAGATTGGGAGAGATGCACCTCGTCCAAGATCGGTCCGCTTTGTTCGCCTAACTGCAGATCGACGACGACGGCATCGAACTTTTGGCGGTTCAATCGCTGGATAGCACCGGGCAGCTCTCGACAGACGTCGGACGCAATGGAAAATTCCTGTAAGGCCTGACTAAACTGCTGGATGGTGGCTTGATCAGCGGACACCAAAAGTGCAAGTCCCATTGCCATAATGAAATTCACTCCCTATAGATTCTCTTTCATGATTGTTTCCCGTGTGCTTGTGCTCGGGCGTGTGGCCCGTGAAACTCTGCTCGCAGTTTGTCGGTAGCCTGGTCAACCAGCAAAGGCTTGCTGAAGTAATACCCTTGAATCTCATCGCACTGATGTGTCCGCAGGAATGTCATTTGCGCTTCGTCTTCGACACCTTCGGCGAGCACCTTGAGCTTCAGGCTTTTTGCCATGCTGATGATTGCGGCTGTGATCGCCGCGTCATCAGGATTCAGTGCGACATCCCGGATAAACAACCGGTCTATCTTTAACTTGCTGACCCGAAACTGTCTTAAGTAGCTGAAGCTTGAGTATCCGGTCCCGAAATCATCGATCGCCAGTGTTAGTCCCAGCGCCCTCAACTCCTGAACCACTGACAAAGTCACGTCTGCATTGGCCAGCAAAAGGCTCTCTGTTAGTTCCAGTTCGAGGTGTCGCGGAGGTAGCCCAGTCTCGTGAAGAATTCTTTTGATGAGTTCGCAGAAGCCCTCCTGGCGAAACTGTACTGCAGACACATTTACGGCCACCGCCCCCCCGAGGAGCCCTTTGTCTTGCCATTGCTGAGCCTGGGAACACGCAGTCCTGAGCACCCATTCCCCAATGGGCACGATCAAGCCGATGTTTTCCGCAATATGAATGAACTCATCAGGCGGCACGAGACCCAACTCCGGGTGTTGCCAGCGAATGAGCGCTTCCAGCCCTATAACCCTTCCACTGCCAATATCCATCTGCGGTTGATATACCAGAAAGAATTCTTGTCGTTCGAGCGCCACTCGCAAGCTCTTCTCCAAGGTTAATCGCTTCACGACCTCAGTGTTCATGTGCTCGGTGAAGAACCGGAAGTTGTGACGCCCATTCTCTTTTGCGCTATACATAGCCGCATCGGCATTCTTCATCAGGGTTTCGCCGTCCGCGCCGTGTTCTGGGAAGATACTGATGCCTACACTACAGCTGATATTCAGGGAGTGAGTCCCAATGACGAATTCAGCGGTCATGGCATTCATGAGCCGTTCCGCGGCAACCGCTGCGTCCGGTACATCCTTCACGTGGGTCAGCATGATCAGGAATTCATCGCCGCCTAGTCGGGCAATGGTGTCTTGCTCCCGTCCCCAGGTCTTGAGCCGTTCTGCAACTTCTTGTAAGAGGAGGTCGCCAAACGAGTGCCCCAGCGAGTCGTTGACGTCTTTGAACCGATCGAGATCGAGAAACAGAAGCGCGACTTTATACTTTTGTCGACGAGCATCAGCGAGAGCCTTCGCCAGTCGATCCTGAAGCAGAATCCGGTTAGGTAGGCTTGTAAGAGCATCGTAGTAGGCGAGGAATTGCACCCTCGCTTCCGCGACTTTGCGGTCAGTGATGTCTTCCAGTGTGCCTTCGTGGAATAGGACGCTGTCGTCACTGTCACGCACGGCATGCAGGTTCAGCAATACCCACTTTCTTGTGCGATCTCTGCGGTAGATTTCCAATTCGACGCTTCGCACAACGCCATTCGCAGCCAACACATTTCTGATTTCGTTCATCCGATTTGGATCAACGAATAACTGTTGTGCTACATTCGATACCTCCGCCAAGAGTTGTTCCGGTGAATCGTAGCCATGCATTTCTGCCATGGCGCGGTTGACGCTCAGTGGACGACCAGCGGGAGTGCCCCGGAAGATTCCAATCACTGCACCTTCGAAGATGGCCCGGTATTTCTCTTCCGCCTCTTCCAACGCTTGCTCTTTCCGCTTACGTTCGCTAATGTCCTGCTTGATCGCGATGAACTTCGTATCAACCGGATTGCCAATTTGGATCACTGGGGTGATCGTCATCTCTTCGGTGTAGGTTGTTCCGTCTTTCCTCCGGTTGACAATCTCGCCCCGCCAAACTTTGCCGGATGAAATAGTTGACCAGAGCTCGGCATAATACCGTTCGAGTTGATCCCCGGATTTCAACAGGCGCGGGTTTTTGCCCAATACTTCTTCTTTGGTATAGCCAGTCATAGTTGTGAATGCATGATTTACCCATATGATCGTTCCGTGGGAATCCGTGATCACAATGGCATTGGCTGCCGCTTCCAAGGCCGCAGCCTGCAGGTGCAGACGGTCTTCTGAATATCTTCGTTCATCGATATCCATGGTGATCCCGGCCATGCGAGTCACCCGCTGGCTACTGTCATAGAAAGCACGCCCACTAGAACACCTCCAGTGCACGCTCTGGTCGGGCCAGACGACGCGGTACTCGCAGAGGTAGTCTCGCTTTTCCTGAATTGCCCGATTAATTTCCGCCAGCATCATTTTCTGGTCGTCCGGATGGACCATCGTCATCAACGTCTCGAAGTTTGCTGGACTCTCTGGCGGCAAGCCCAGCAGCGCTTTACAGGTGTCTGACCAGACGTGTTCGTCCTTAATGACGTCCAAATCCCAGGAACCTAAATTCGCTGCTTCCATTGCTGTGAGCATGCGTTCTTCGCTCCGCTGCAACTCCGCTTCAACGGCGTAACTCGCGAATCGAGCGATCGTGAGAGCGAGAACCACAGACAGCACAACTAGCAATAACGCAAAGCGATGGGCTTTGGCGTAATGAACCTGGGCCTGCTTGACAGCCGCGTCCAGCCGGTCCTTCTCAAACTCCACAAATTCGCGCAAGGCCGCGTGATACTGGATCAGTGCCGGTATTGTTTCACTTACAATGGTCGCTTCCGCTTCTTTGTGTCTTTTGTCATCGACAAGCAAGTGGATAGCTCGCAGATAACTTGCGACATATAACCGCCTTGTTCCTTCTATCGCAGACAGCAGCTGTTTCTCTTTTTCTGAGTTACAGTGGCCCTTGATCTCGTCCAATAGCCTCGAAATTTCCTTGCTATTCTCGGACCTGGCTGCCAACAGCGTATCGACCAGTGCTCTATTCTCCAGAAACACTATTTCCATGGCGATGCGGCTATTGTCATTCGAGAGCTCCAGCGCTCTTTCCGCCAGCTCTAGCTTGGCCGACTGCTTGCCCGTAATGTCGTTAAGGGTTTCACTAATTTCTTGCATCCGGCGAAGCCCTAATTGGCCGATGCCCGTTAAGATGGCAATCAGGGCGAATAACGACAGGGCCAATTTCAGCCGAATGTGTTTGTTTTTCAGCGCGCACTCCTAGCCGCCCCAGGGGAGGGGCCTTAAGTGCATTATGAGTCTCGGTCATACACGCCGTTGTGCTCCGAATCACATCCTGCGTTACGAAGGTCATTAAGTCGCTTCCTCTTCCGCTCGTTGAAACAGCCCGAACCGCTCCGTGAAAGAATCGTCAACGAGACGAACGGTTCCTAAGTTTCAAAGAACCTGGTGCACGCGCACGACATACTTGTTGATGACGAAAATCGAAAATCAGAACGGGAACCGTCGGCGTTTGCCTTTGGTAACTTCACTTTTACTAGTTTTGTTCTCACACTAGAAATCTCTAATGTCTCGATCGCCTAAGGCTGCCTTGGATCACGAACAACAAAAGCAACGCCACACCAAGCCGATGCGGCAAGTCGAAGCGCGCGAGTGGTGGCTGTGGGGCTTCGCCGTCACTATCACGTTAGTGTTGACGACGGGTATTGTGTCCCTGACCTACTCCGATCCTCATCTCATAGGGAGATCCGAGTGGCTTGATCTTAAGGAGTGGGTACGCGGGCTGGCGTGCCTTGTACTCCTGTTCGATGTCTACACGGTTTACCAGCAACTTCAACTCCAGCGAATCCGTCGCGAACTTACCCAGCGCAATCAGCTTTTCGAAGTTATCACCGAGAACGCCGCCGACATGATTGCAGTCATTGATTGCGCCGGGAACCGGCTCTATACCAGCCCCGCGTACCAAAACGTTCTCGGCTATTCGTCGGACGAATTGGGGTCCACTTCGTCAGTGCAGCAAATCCATCCCGAGGATCAGCTGCGAGTGCTGGAGGCTACGAAGAAAGCACGGCTGACGGGACGAGGCGAGCGGCTTGAATACCGCACACGCCATAAGGATGGCACGTGGCGCATTCTGGAATCGGTCGCTACCGCGATACCTAATGAAGAGGGTCTGATCGAGAAACTTGTCATCGTGAATCGCGATATCACGGAACGTAAGCGGGCGGAAGAGACACTCGCGCACAATGCTTTGCATGACACTCTTACAAACTTGCCAAACCGCACTCTGTTCTTGGATCGGGTGCGACACGTACTTGCGCTTTCTCAGCGACACACGAGCTATAAATTCGCTGTCTTGTTCATTGATGTCGATGAATTCAAGGTCTTCAATGACAGTTTGGGCCATGCTGCAGGAGACGCACTCCTGATACAAATTGCTCGCCGGTTGAGTCTTTCCATTCGAGGCGTGGATACGATTTCGCGCCCCGTCCCGATGCAGGGTACGAGCAGTTTTGCGAGCGCCGAGAGTTTAGCAAGACTCGGGGGCGATGAATTCACCATACTTTTGGAGGACATTAGAGATTGCGGCGATGCCGTTCGCGTGGCAGAGCGTATTCAGGAGCGATTGTCTGTTCCTTTTACTATAGAAGGACAGGAAGCAGTGACAACCGCGAGCATTGGGATTGCTTTTTGCGCGATATCATACACCAATGCCGAAGACCTGGTGCGCGATGCCGAGATAGCCATGTACCGGGCCAAACGTGAGGGAAAAGCTCGATGTCAGGTCTTTGACAGTGCGATGCACGCCGTCGCCGTCAAGAGGTTGCGCCTTGAGACTGACTTGCGCCGAGCACTCGAACTGGGAGAATTCCGAGTTCACTATCAGCCGATTGTGTCGCTGAAGAGCGGAAAGGTTGTGGGCTTCGAAGCACTCAGCAGATGGCAGCGGCCTGAAGCTCTCGTGTTGCCGGTTCACTTCATCCATATTGCTGAACAAACCGGAATCATCGTGCCAATGAATCGCCTGTTACTGCGCGAAGCCTGCCTGCAGCTCCGCACATGGCACTCGCAATTTCCTTGCGATCCGCCGCTGACATTAAACGTGAATATCACCCCGAAAGAGTTTGCCCAGCCGGACCTGGCTGCTCAGATCGGAACCATTCTGGCCGAAGTTGGAATTAACCCCGGGAGCATTGGGGTTGAGATTACGGAAAACATCGCGATGGCAGACCCCCAAAGATCGAGCCAAGTTCTTTCAGAACTGCGGGCGTTGGGAGTTCACTTAAGCATTGACGATTTCGGAACTGGGTACTCTTCACTGAGTCGATTGCAGGGATTCCCGGTTGAAACCTTGAAGATTGATCGTACCTTCGTTTCTAAGATGGAGACCGACAGTGAGATCGTGCGCATCATCATCATGCTGGCTCACAACCTCGGTTTGCGGGTCGTAGCCGAGGGCGCCGAGACGGCTGAGCAAGTTAGCCTGCTCAAACAGATGAAGTGTGACCTCGCACAGGGGTACTTTTTTGGCCGACCCGGAGACCAAGCCACCGCTCAGGCGCTTTTGATGAGCACCTATTCAGTGGAAGTCGGGCCGTCACCCGTGGTAGCTACGTAATCCACGTGACCGCTACCCAGCTCGTCCAAGCGCCTGAGAATTCAATGCCGTCGGCGGGACGTAGCTGAACATTGCTTGCTTCAATTGTGAATCGACTTCATCCGCGATTGTCACCACGTCCAGCAACAGCTTACTGAAGTCCACGCCGCACAAATTCCTTTGCAACGTGCTGAAGATGCTCACTTGCAAAATACGAGACTCTTCCACCACCATGGGAGCGGTGTAGCCTTGCTTTCGCCGCATCTCTCCATGGTCGTGAGCAGCTATGGAAGTTGGGGCTGGCAATCCCGAGTCCAGACGCAGACGCACTACGAGGTCTTGAAGAAGTGCAGGGAGGTGCCCCATGCGTTCCGCACGGCTCAGAGGAATACATGTCAGCTCGGCATCTTGTTCCACAGTGTCCAGCCAATTCTGTATCGTAGTTTCGATTTCACGCTCCAATATGGAAGCGACAGATTCCGGTCTCGGCCGTTTCTTCGTGCGCGGGGCGGCTAGTCGGGTGCGAATGAGTTCCTTAAGCGGGCCAATTCGAATCGGCTTCGTAAAAATTTCATCGGCTTGAGAGAGAATCGCAGACATCGCCTCGTCCACCGCCGGGTACCCGCTGAGAATTACTGTCAACGCATCCGGATGAGTATGCCGCATGGCGCTAACCAGGGTGAACCCGTCCCCCGCCAGAGGCAGGTGCAGGTCCGAGAGAAGGACATCAAAAGTTTCCGCCGCGATATGCCCGAGCGCTTCGCGCACGTTCGAAGCAACCACCACTTCAAACCCGTCGCGTTGCAAACCTTCTTGCAGCATCAGACGAACAGAATCGTCGTCCTCAGCGACTAAGACTCTGAATGTTGTCATCCGGGCCTCCTGACTTAGCGCTGGCTCCGAGCCCCCGTACCGTTTTGCCGAATAACACATGGAGACAGGGGGGGCCTGGCGTCTGTATCTGGCCGGAGTAGCACTCCTACAATGTCTGTTGGGGCATCAGCACCCTCTTACGACTCAAAATAGTACCCCGAGTCATATGTCGCATACTGTTCAATATTGAACAGTAGTTATCATTGCGTTATTCCCCCCCCGCCCTTGCAGCAGTCTGTCACTCGAAGAGCTTTCGATCGTGCTCTGTTGAAGTCCGTCAGGTCTCGGTACAAAGCCATAGGGGCTTCCTGCCAACTAGAAGCCGCGGTGGTCGTTCGTTCTCCCTTCACGAATCGGTTTGAATAACAGATTGGTCCAAAGCCGTAACAGCTCGAAAAGTCCTCGCTCATCGTTCGCTGTTTACCGATAGTTCGCTGAAATCAGACCTCGGACGAGTTGAATCGATGGTTATCAGCGGACCAACGCATGTTCGGTTGCCGCATTGATCAGCGCCAATGAGCTCAGCAAGGCCAAAAAACCCGATCACGAGCCAAGCAAGGAAACCTCAGCATAGCGCAATAATAGCGGGTACCCTTTTAACCATCGCCGGGCTACGACAACCAGTGCGTCTTGCTAAGCTATCTACTGCAAGGGCTGATCGCTTGAAGAGCAGGCAGTGTTCGAAGTGGGAATCCGAATAACAGCATCCGCAAAAGAACAAAAGTAGCGAACGCCCGTCTGGTTCTGAGCCAGTGGGGTCGCATTCACCTGATAAGTTGCGGCTGGAGTGCCAGTAACGTTGGTCAGAGCGAACGAATAGCCGCTCTTCGTGCCAGACGAAAGCTGGGTATCGATCAAGCAAGCGCCAGTGGAGGAAGGCGGTGCGCAACTGGTACCCGCTAAACGCGGCAGTGTGGAAGCGAAGCCGACCGTGGGATAGGTCGAGGAGTAGGAAATCTGTGCCGTGTTTAGAGTACGAACCGACGCAACAGCGGATGCCTCGTTCGCCGCGATACGTGCGCGTAACAGGTTCGGAATCGCAATTGCGGCGATGATCAAGATAATGGCAACGACGATCAACAACTCAATGAGCGAAAACCCCTTCTGTTTATTCATTTGTGACCCCTTCTAACTGAGATTCTATTCCGCGATCGTCCACTTAGTTGCATTGGAGGCGTATATCTTCTGCAGCCCTTTCTTCTTCGGTGTCGCTTAGTATCGGTTATGCGGAGCAGGGTGCGCTGTGATCTAGCTACACATCCGAGCACGTTCGTAACGACCTTGCATTACTAACGGCGTCGTGCCCATGTCGCGGGTTGCCGCGAGGACTGGACTGTCAGTGGCAGCTCCGCTGTCGTTGAAACCTTCCCGATTTCATCACCATGATCAAAACAAAAACGCCCCCATGCTTCCGCCTTTGCATCCTGGTTGGGACTCTGTCCTGAGAACAAGATCAGTGGTGGCAAGGTGCTCTATACCAAGAGTCGCCGCGTCAGGAGCCGCGTTGCTACTGCGCTACGAATGGCGGCCAACTCGCTGCATCATGCAAAAGATTATCTCGGCGAGTTCTTTCGGCGGATCACTCGGAAACTCGGCAAGCCCCAGGCAATCACCGCCACCGCTCACAAACTCGCACGCATTGTGTATCACCTGCTTGGCACGAGGGAAGCTTACGACGAGAGTGTCTTTCACCGCTGCGACGAAG
>JBKQKT010000357.1:0-13558 GCA_052147365.1 Candidatus Korobacteraceae bacterium
GTTGTCGGCCAGGATGAAGCCATCACGCGCGTCTCCAATGCGATTCGGCGTTCGCGCGCCGGCCTGAGCGATCCGCGGCGGCCGATCGGCTCGTTCATCTTCCTGGGGCCGACCGGCGTGGGCAAAACCGAACTGGCGCGAGCGCTGGCCGAGTTCCTGTTCGACGACGAGCACGCCATGATTCGCATCGACATGTCCGAGTACATGGAGAAACACTCGGTCTCACGGCTGATCGGCGCGCCTCCCGGCTACATCGGCTACGACGAGGGTGGACAGTTGACCGAAGCTGTGCGGCGGCGTCCGTACGCCGTCGTGCTCTTCGACGAGATCGAGAAAGCGCATCCGGATGTCTTCAACGTATTCCTGCAGATCATGGACGACGGCCGCCTCACTGATGGCAAAGGCCGCCACGTTGATTTCAAGAACACGATTCTCATCATGACCTCGAACATCGGGTCAAGCTATTTGCAGGACCTCAGCTCGCGCTCGGCGCAGCAATTGGCCGAAGCGCACGAGCACGTGATGGAAGCCCTGCGCTCCAGCTTCAAGCCTGAGTTCCTCAACCGCGTGGACGACATCATCATCTTTAATCCGCTGGGCAAAGAGCAGCTCACGAAGATCGTGGATCTGCGGCTGGAGGACCTGCGCAAATTGCTGGCCGACCGCAAGATCAGCCTGGAGCTCACGAACGCCGCCAAGGAACTGGTCTTCACCGAAGGCTACGACCCGAACTACGGAGCGCGTCCGCTGAAGCGGGCCATCCAGCGGTTGATTCAGGACCCGCTGGCGCTGAAGATCCTCGACGGTGACGTGCTGCACGGCGACCACATAGTCGTGGACGTGGACAAAAAGGAACGCAAGCTGACCTTCAAGGTCGCCAAGCGCGTAGGCGAACCGGAGCCGGCAGCGGCAAAGAAGTGATCTACTGCAGGGCTATAGCTTCAGCGTCTTAAGATACTCCAGGAAATCCGCGCCCAGGTCGTCGCGCTTGAGGGCGAACTCGACGGTGGCCTTCAGGAAGCCGAGCTTGTCGCCTGTGTCGTAGCGCTTGCCTTCAAAGATGTAGCCGTAGATTTTTTCTTTCTTCAAGAGCTGCCGCAGGCCGTCGGTGAGCTGCAACTCGCCGCCCGATCCCAGGTCGGTTGAGGCAA
Organism: Candidatus Korobacteraceae bacterium; assembly: GCA_052147365.1. GTDB lineage: Bacteria > Acidobacteriota > Terriglobia > Terriglobales > Acidobacteriaceae > Bog-257. Next base: position 1,152 of record JBKQKT010000357.1, read on the forward strand.
GCGCCTCGAAGATCGCCGGCGTCAGAATGTAGCGCCCAATGATGGCCAAATTCGAAGGCGCTTCCTCGGGCTTTGGCTTCTCGACAAGGTGCTGCACTTCGAAGAGCCGGCCGTTCCACTTCCCAGGCACGGGCTTGGCATCAAGCACGCCGTAAGCCGAAATCCCTGGGCCTTCTATGACCTGCGCCGCCAGCACCGAGCACCCGGTGTCGTTGTAAACGTCGATCATCTGCTTGAGGCAGGGGACTTCGGAATCGATGATGTCGTCGGCGAGGATGACCGCGAACGGTTCATCGCCGACCAGTTCGCGTGCCATCAGGACTGCATGACCGAGACCCAGGGCTTCTTTCTGCCGGACGTAGGCGATGTGGATCATGTCGGAGATTTGGCGGACGGTGGCGAGCAGGTCGGTCTTGCCCCGCTCTTCCAGCATCTTCTCCAGCTCGTAGCTGACGTCGAAGTGGTCTTCAATCGCGGCCTTGCCACGGCCGGTGACGACAAGAATTTGGTCGCAACCCGAAGCTAGCGCCTCTTCGACGCCGTATTGAATGATGGGCTTGTCAACCAATGGCAGCATCTCCTTCGGCTGCGCCTTGGTGACCGGCAGAAAACGCGTGCCCAGTCCGGCAGCGGGAAAAACCGCCTTGCAAACCTCTCGTTTCATGAGTTCTCTCATCAGCGTTCAGGGATAGAAGCAGAGAAAGTACACCGTATCACGACTGGATTTTACGTCACGGCCTGCGGCTCGCCCGCCAGTTGCTCCAGCAAGGACTTCAGACGCGTCAGCACGTGCTCGGGCTGCTTCTCCTTCAGCGAAAATTTCAGGATGCCCGCAGGCGTGAACTTGCTGTCCGGCTCGTCGGCGACGAAGCGCGCCAGCCGCTCCGGATCGACCGCAGCCTTCTCGGTGAAACGAATGCTCACGGCTTCACGGCGGCGCTCGATCTGGGCCACGCCGATGCGCTGCGACAAGAGCTTCAGTGCGGCGTATTCGAGGAGGTTGTTCACCGCCGGAGGAGGCGTACCATAGCGGTCGCCCAGCTCGGCGGCAACATCGGCGAGTTGCGATTCCGACTCGACGGCCGCCACGCGCTTGTACATGCGCAGGCGCTGATTTTCTTCGCCGATGTAATCCGCGGGGATGCGGATGTTCAAGCCGAGGTTCAACTGCGTTTCGGGCACTTCTTCGCGCAGTTCGCCCTTGAGCTCTCGCACGGTGCGTTCCAGCATGGTGGTGTACAGCTCAAAGCCGACAGCTTCGATGTGCCCGCTCTGCTGGCCGCCCAGCAAATTTCCTGCGCCGCGTAGCTCGAGATCAAGCGCGGCAATCTTGAATCCAGCGCCCAGGTCGCTGAATTCCTTGAGCGCGGCCAAACGGCGCCGCGCAAGGTCGGTCAGATCACGGTCCGGCGGAATCAGCAGATACGCATACGCTCGGCGATCAGAGCGGCCAACCCGTCCGCGCAATTGGTACAGCTCCGACAGTCCGTGCCGGTCGGCGCGGTTGATGATGATGGTGTTGCAGAGCGGAATGTCGAGCCCGTTCTCGATGATGGTGGTCGCGACCAGGATATCGGCCTCGTGCCGCATGAAAGCGAGCATGATGCTTTCCAGTTCGCTCTCCTTCATCTGGCCGTGTCCGACGAGAATGCGCGCCTTGGGCGACATCTCGCGGATCTTGTCAGCAATCTCGTAGATGCTCTCAACTCGATTGTGCACAAAGTAAACCTGGCCGCCGCGCTCCAACTCCTTCTCGATAGCCGAGCGTAGCAGCTTCTCATCCCACGCAGCCACGACGGTTTGGATGGCCATGCGGTCTTTGGGAGGCGTCTCGATAACGCTCATGTCGCGCAAACCCAGCAGCGACATGTGCAAAGTACGCGGAATGGGCGTGGCCGACATGGTGAGCACATCCACTTCCCTGCGAAGCTGCTTGAGCCGTTCCTTGTGACGGACGCCGAAGCGCTGCTCTTCGTCCACAATCACCAGCCCCAGGTCGCTGAACCTGACGTCCTTCGATAGCACACGATGCGTGCCGATGACGATGTCTACTTCGCCGGATTCGAGCTTCGCAATCGTTTCCTTCTGCTGCCTGGGCGTGCGGAAGCGGCTCAGCATCTCGATCTTTATTGGAAAGGCGGCGAGGCGCTGCCGGAAGGTGTTGTAGTGCTGGAAGGCGAGCACGGTGGTCGGCGCCAGCACCGCGACCTGGCGATTGTCGCTGACCGCCTTGAATGCCGCGCGCATGCCGACTTCCGTCTTGCCGTAGCCGACATCGCCACACAGCAGGCGGTCCATGGGCGTACCCGATTCCATGTCACGCTTGACGTCAAGAATCGCGCTCATCTGGTCTTCGGTCTCGCTAAACTCGAAAGCATCCTCGAACTCACGCTGCCATTCGGTATCCGATGCAAACGCGTGGCCTGCGGCGGTCTTGCGCGCGGCATAGAGCTTCAGCAGCTCTTCCGCCATGTCTTTCATGGCCTTCTTCACACGCGCTTTGGTTTTCTGCCACTGCTGGGTGCCCAGCCGGTTCAGGACCGGCGTGACGCCCTCTGACGAGCGATACTTCTGGACCAGGTCGAGGCGCGTCAACGGAACGTAAAGCCGCGCGCCTTCTGCGTATGCCAGCACCATGAACTCGACGGTGCCGCCGTCCTCCTGCGGCACCTCCTTTAACCCCTGGTACTGGCCGATGCCGTGTTCGACGTGCACGACGTAATCGCCGACGGCGAGATCTCGAAAGTCAGAAAGGAACGCTGAGACCTTGGACTTCTGGCGTTGCGGATGCGCGAGCGAAACTTCCGGCTCATCGAACAGATCGCGCGCGCCAAAGAGCACCAGGTTCGCTTCGGGCAGCGCAACTCCTTCGGGCACGTAGGCCTTCACGATGGTGGTCGCGGCGACGTCTTCCTCGAAATAGGTTGACTCCTCGACGTACACTTCACTGCCCGGCTTGGGCGTGCGACTGCCAATGCGAAATGACAGGTTGTATTCGTTAAAGACGTCGGCCAGCCGCTCGACCTCGCCGGTGCTTGAAACGGCGAAGATAACGCGCTTGCCCTCGCGCGTAAGCCGGCTGACTTCCTCCGTCATCGCCGCAACCGAGCCGTGGAAGCGGGTTGTGGGCTGCGTCTGCAACGTGAGATGTTCGCCCGCGTCCGTGCTTTCAATGCCCAGTTGCTCGACGGTGATTGTGGTTAGCCGCTCCAGGCGCGTGCGCCATTCCTCGGGGGTGAGATAAAGATCCTCTGGGCGGACCAGATTGCCGATTAGGCTGCGCTCGTGTGCTTCGGTGACTCTGCTCCACCAGGCGTCGTGAGTTCCTTCGAGCGCGTCGGGCTCGTCCAGCAGCAGAACCGCTCCCGGCAGCAGGTCGAAGATGCTCTCTTTCGAGTCGACGATCGGGGCATATAACTCCCATCCGGGAAAAACCGCTACGCCAGCTGCGCGCACGGTCGCCTCAATGATTCCCTTCTCGCCTACCAGCCGACCTCCGACCAGCCGCCCGTTGATGGCTGCCAGCGTTTCTTCCTGCACCGGCGTTTCGGTCAGTGGCAGCAGTACAACCTCCTCTGTGCTCGCCGCCGAGCGCTGCGTTGCAGGATCGAACTTGCGAATGGACTCGACTTCGTCACCGAACAACTCGATCCTGACGGGGCGGTCAAGCTCCGGCGGGTACGCATCGAGCAGGCCGCCGCGATGGGCGAACTCGCCGGGCATTTCCACGACGTCCACCTGGCTGTAGCCTACAATGCGTAGGTGCTCGACCAATTGCACAGGATCGAACATCTCGCCGCGACGCACCACCATGGCCAGGCCGGAATAGAAGCTGGCATCTCGCAAACGCATCGCGGTTGCGGCTATCGGCATGATCGCGACACTGGCGGCGCCGGTGGCGATCTTCCAGAGAGCGGTGGCGCGGGCCTCTTGGATCTCGGGATGCGGGGAAAGATTCTCGAAGGGCAGCACGTCATAGGCTGGTAAGCCAACGACCTGTTCGGGAGAGAGCGCGCCGGTCAACTCTCCCAACGAACGCACTACCGGCAGCAATTCATCCAGTGCGCGGTTATCGGAGACTGTAGCGATGAGCGGCCGCCCGCTGGCGCGTTGCAGCAGACTAAAGAACAGAGCTTTGCCGGTAGGAGTGAGTCCGGAGATACGAATCCGTCCCGCGCCGCCCTTTACCCGGGTCACTGCACGCACAAAGGCGGAAGACTTTTCTACGTCCGCAAAGAGTTCGCGGACGAACGGCAGGATCATCGCTTGTTCAGTTTACCAGCGAATTATCTTTACCACGGAGGACACCCGGCTTTCCTCAAAACTCCAAATGCAGCCGCAGACCCGGGACCGTCACTGGACCGCGTACCTTGTTGTAGCCCGGATTGTTGACGTGCTGAAAGTCGAAGGCGGCGAAGACTCCCCGCCAGACATGGGCCGTATAGAACGCTTCTTCGATGGTCTCGCGACCGTACGTGAGCCCGCCATCGCCCAGGAGGAATCCCAGACCGCCGTTGGCCAGATAAGCCGCATGCGCCGCCGAGATGCCGCTCGACACAAACGCCGCGCCGGTTCGGTCGAGGCTGCGATGCCAGCGCGTGCCTTTCCCGTACACACCTATTTCCACTCCTTCGTTATCTTCGGTGTAGGCGAACGACTCATGCTTGCCTTCGTTCCATCCCCATCGCCCGAAGGCCCAGATGTCAGGTGAGACTTCCTGCTCGAAATTGAATCCGAAGCCATACTTGACCGTTCCCTGTACCCGAGTCGCCACAACGTCGGGCGTTGAAGTTATGTGCTCCAGATACTGCTGGATCGCCACTTCATAATTACCCATGTTGGCGTGATTGACGTAGTTGAGGATTCGTATGGTCGTGTCCCTGTTCTTCAGCAGCTTCGGCCGCAGCTCCAGCTCGATATTCTCAGCACGTGCGCGCGCAACGTCGGCGTCGAGGTTAGGGCCGTTTGCAACTTTCGGCATCAGGACTTCCGCAAAACGCAGCCCCCAATTGCGGTCCTCGTAATCCAATATCGCTCCGATGGTGTATCCGCGAGTATCGGCAGCGTAGTCCCAGGCCCCATTGTTGGCGATCACCCAGTTCAGAAACTGATAGTGACTGTCGGCGCCGCCGACGTTGAGATCGAAGAAGTCAGCCAGCGAGAACTTTCCAAAGCGGATGTCCAGCCGCCGTACGGGAACCTGGGTTGCCAAGGACAACGCGGTCCGTTCCACCTCCATCTTCTCTTTCGACAGCGGAATAATCTGCTGGACCATCAGACGCGCGATATAGGGCTGGGCGCCGAGGCTGGGGTTGCGGACCACGTCCAGATTAGTGAAACCGGCTAGTCCGAGCGCGCCGCTAATGCCTCCCCATCCGGCCTCTTCCACATCCAGATAGGCTATGGTATTGGGGGTGAACTCGTAACCGCTGAAGAAGGTCAGCACCCGCGAGGTGGCATGTTCGGCATAATTCTTCAAACTATTGGTTCCGCTGTACTGGGCGTAGAAGTCGCCGTGCGCCTGAAAGACAAAGTTGGCCTGCCCCGAAAACCACCATTTCGAAGTGTTCGAGTGTTCGAAGAAGGTGGCCTTAGGATCTGGGACGGGCGGTTGCTCGGGGGCAGGTTGATCCTGGGCTAAAGCGGGTGCCAGCGATAGAACAACACCCGCCACAACTGGCGACACTATGCGCGCCAGCTTGCGAAAGCAACATAACCGGATTGTTGCGAGAACCGGCAAATGTACTCACACAGCTCTTCCGGTCGACCCCAGGGTCGATCCCAGTAGAAGTCAAGCCGAGCTATCTTAGAGCCTGATTATTTCAGATTGATGAACAAGACGGCAGGGGAGGCATGGGCGAGCTTCTTTAAATTTCAAGCACTGGCGTCACAACCCGGGCCAAGGGGCGCTGGCTGGTTACCCTGCCACCGAATTGTTACGAAAGTACAGTTACCCGACCTGTACCTTCGTAATCTTGACAGCGCGCCATTTGGCGGTAGGCTGGTAGTTGGGGCGCTTGGTGGCATTCGTGTCCCACACCCGCCCCAGGGCGAGGTGCATCGCTCTTTGACAATGTAAGCGAACAAGCTCTAGGGGAAACGAGCCCGAAGACGGTTCCGTAAGTCCTTTAAAAGGAATATTATGCGATAAGTCTTTGTGGTTCAAGAAGTTGCATCAAAATGTCGGACGATGGCGGTATAAGTCATTTGTTTTAAAGAGTATCGATAAGAGGGGAGGGGTAGGGTAGCACGCGACTCTGCAAGCTGTGCTACGGCTTTCGACCCGGCCCTGTCTTTATGTTGTTGCGATCCGCTCGACGCGCTCCTCAAACCCGCTGGGTTGAACGCGAGTGAAAACACTTAGGCTTACGGTGACCGCAACGTTGACGCAGAGAGCGACAAAGCCGGCGTTCAGGCCGAGGAATGGGTCGTGCTTGCTCAGCAAGAGGAATGCTGTTATGCCAACTCCAACCACAAGCCCGGCGAAGACCCCTGCTATGGTGACACGCCTCCAGAACAGGCCAAGAACAACTCCGGGAAAGAACTGGGCGATCCCGGCGTAAGCCAGAAGCAGCAACTGCACCAGCGTGGTTGAGCTGTGCATGGCGAAATACAGGGCAATGCCGGTGACTACCACGACCATGACCTTGGCCAGCTTCGTTACCTCGTTGTCCCTCATCGACGGGCGGAATAGCAGGGCGAAGTTCTTGGCGAACAGCGTGGCCGCAGTGAGAATCAGGATGGCGGCGGGAACCATGGCAGTGAGAGCACCCGCCCCGCCGACAAAGCCGAGGAACCACGCTGGAAACGTCTGGCGCACCATGGTCAACAAAGCGAGATCGCCGTTCTTGAGGCCGGGCAGGACCAGGATCGCCGTGTATCCGACAAAAAGAAGCAAAGGCAGGGTAATGCCATAAAGAGGCATGATGACAGCATTACGGCGCAAGGTGTCGCCGCTTTTGGCCGTGAAAACAGAGCCAAAGGTGTGCGGCCACATGTAGAAGCCCAGCGAAGTAAGCAGGACTGTCGAGATGTACCAGGCGTGACCCATATTGACCGTGCTGCCCGGCATGGTGAGATGCGTCGGCTTGGTCTGCGCCAGCAACTTGAACATCGGGCCAATTCCGCCAAAGTAGTGGTATGGAATTCCTATGCCGATGGAGAACGCGGCAATCAACATCAACGCGTCCTTCAGCACGCTGACCCAGGCCACCGATCGAATGCCGCTCGACAAGACGAATCCGGCCACGATGACAAAGGCAATCGTCATTGCCAATGGCCTCGAAATCGCCTGGAAGCTCGCCACCTCCACGATGATGCCCAGGCCCGTAAGTTGCAGTTGCAGGTACGGGATGATGAACACCACACCGACTACGGCCACCACGGCAGCCAGGTATTTGCTGCCATAGCGTTGGAGGAAGAAGTCGGATTGGGTGTGCAGCGTAAACCTTCGCCCGACTTCCCAAATCTCCGGCAGGATGAAGAAGGACACGACGTAAGCCAGGGTCAGGTAGCCGAGGACATACAGGGTGGGTCCGCCGCGAGAGTATGCCCAGCCGCTGGCTCCGAGGAAGGCGAATGTCGTGTAAATCTCCCCCGCCATGAGGAGCCAGACGAAGACGAGACCAAATCCTCTACCCGCGACGGTCCACTGTTCCAGATTCATCTTTCGGCGCACTCCGGCAGACAGGCCTGTAATGGCGCCCAGCAGAATGATGCCGAAGATGATTGCCATCGCGATGATGCTTGGCTTCATTCTGCATCACCGTTTCTATAGCGAGGAGGTACTTCAGGCTGACGCGAGGTTTGCAGGCGATATGCCACCCACAGGCAGGCACTGGTGAGCGGAATCCATAACATCAGCCAGAAGAGATTGAATGGGAGGCCAAGCACCATGGGGTGAACCCGGTCCCACAGCGGCACCGAAAAGCACACGGCCACAAAGGGAATACATGCGAGCAGTAAAGCCGCTAAAGTTGGTTTTCTCATGTCGGGATCAATCCGCCAGCGAACTGCGTCTGAACTGCCTCCTTACTGGGTCGGAGGCTCTGCTTGCTGGCCTAGCAGCGTCGCAACAATCGCCTCAAAGTGCAAGCGAAAGAGGATGATAGCGCCCATCGAGAAATCTATCGCAAATTGATCATCTTTGCAGGCGGGCTGGCAATCTAATGATCTAGGATTCTTATATATCTACATAGAGAGGGCTGTGCGTTTCGCATGCACCAGCATAACGATCAACCTGAGACCGAAGTCATGATTGAAAAAGGACATCTTAAGAAACGATATATATTTGCGAGCGATTTTGATCAGACGCTGAGCTTCAACGACTCCGGCTACGTTCTAGCTGAGCTGCTCGGAATTTCGGAAGCGGAATTCCAGCGCAAGGCCACGGGCATGGCCAAGCTGAACCTCGTCCAACAGGGAGGTGAGCTCGCCTATCTGCTGCTGCACGATCCTGAATTTCGCAAGGTGCGCCCGAAGCACCTTTATGAGGCGGGCAAGCGCGTACGTCTGAAGCCGAACATTGATGCGCTTTACCGTTACTTGTCCGAGGAGGTGGAAGACTACCACTTCGACTTCTACGTCATCTCCGCGGGACCAGTGGAAGTAATCCGCTCGGCGTTGGAGGGCATCATTCCCGCCGATCACATTTACGGTACGGAGTTCGAGTACAACGCGCATGGAGAGATCGAGCGGATTGTCCAGGTGACCGCCGGTTACGGCAAGGTCGCCGTCGTCGATCAGTTACTGGAGAACCTGAAAATCGGCCCCGATCGCATCGTGTACGTGGGCGACGGTAGCTCTGACATTCACGTCATGTTGCATATCAACCGGCGTGACGGCTTCACCATTGCCGTCTCCGAAAACAAATATCTGGCTCCGATCGCCAAGCGCTCGGTTATCAGCGATAGTGCGCTATCGATTCTTATCCCTATCCTCGAAGAAGTTGTGGGCTGGAACCCGCCCCGCATTCGCGAACTTTTCGAATCCAAGGGCCTGATCATTCAGCAGTGGGACAAAGTTCAGACCGACATGCTCACCATTGTTCCCGTCAGCGCTCCTGCGGAGGAGCACTCGGTGGTTGTGATCGAGGAGCCTGCGTAAGTCCTACTGCGTCCGGCGATAGCAATAAATTTTGTCGGCGATGACTGGCGGTCCCGTCATTGGGATCTCCGTTACCATGACCTGTTCCAGCCCCGACGGTACGGTGTCCTGGAGCTTGTCGTTCGATAGAAGATACCCGCCGGGTTTCAACATGGCGGCAACATTGACTCGGGCCAGCGACTGTTCAAACCCTCCATAGTAAAGAAAAATGTTGGTGCCGATGATGAGGTCGAAGCGGTCACCCGGCGGCAGGTTCAGGCGCTGGAACACGATGTTCATGTCGACCGGTGTGACCCGGTGCACCACCGCCGGACGGATCTTCACGGCCCGCGTTTCAAAGCCCGGAGCAGCTTCCGGCACCGGAATCGGAGCGACCGGCTCTCCGATCTTCGCTCCTAGAGTTCGCCAGTACTGGATGAACTTGGTGCGAAAGTCATCCGTCCATCGTCCATCCGCGTACCACGGCAGCTGCACCGTGTAAGGACGTCCGAGCGCAGCATTTTTTCTCGCCGCCTCGATGTGCAGGTTTACGCGCGAGCTGATGTCCAACGTGTATAGTTCTACGTTCTCCGGATTCGCCAGGCCGAGACGAAACAATGAGTCCAGAACTGCGAAGGGCTGGACCGTCTGCGGTGGGTAGAAATCTAATCCCGCTTGCTTGTTCGCAAAGTCGAGACCGGGGCCGACAACCGCCACGCGTCGAATGCTGCCTGGTTTCAACATGCCCTTGTCGAGCATTCGTTTCAGTTGTTCGTCCACGTCATAGTCAGGCCAGAGGTTGGTATCCAGCGAGATGCCCCGGTTCTGGAACATCTGGTCGCGGTTCAGCTTCGCCTGCTCCTGCGCCTGCAGATACTCCTTGCGCATTCGGGCCAGGTTGGCCAGCAGGTAGGCTTTGAGCTGCTTGCGTCCGGCTGGTGAGTTCAGCGAGAAGCCTTTCTTCTCGACGAAGGCTCGCATCTCGATCAGGCCCTGGTTCCCATTAGGCGCGGCAAGGGCCTTGATGAGGTCATTGGCGCGTTTCTCCGCGAACGAGTTCACCAGGCTGCTCTGCCCGTAGCGCACCAGATACTCATCGTCGATCCGGTATTCCTTGGTGAAGGTCACCCCGAAACGGAGCAGATTTGTTAGTGTGTCTTCCTCACCCGCTTCCAAACGCTGCCGGATCTCTGCATCGTTCTTTTGCAGCCACGCTTGCCAGTCTTTCGAGCTGACACCCGGGCCCGGGCGCGCAGAATCGCCGACGCCCATTTCTTGCAGCACTGGCTTAGCGGATTCAAGCGACATGAACTCAGGCGTCTGCGTGAGCAGCACTGCCGCGTAAACGGAGGCGGAGAGCAGAATCAGCGTTGCAAGGAAGAGAAGTAGGAGGTTTCGGGGATTCAGTCTGCGCCGGTGGTCAAAGCTCGTTCCAGCTTCGAGGGAATTCTCGCCGTATTCCGAGTCTTGCCCAATGGCACATCCGCTCTTGGAAATTGGTTCGCCCATGATAGCCTAGCCCACTTGTCGTGCCCCTGAAGCACCTGCGGGAAGATATCTATACGCCGGTTAAGAGCATATTCAGTTCCAAACCCCGTTCTTGCAATGCGCTAAGAACTAAAATAGTTAGCCGATCTAGGCAGGGGCGGAAAGACCACAGCAGCGAGAAATGCCCCGGCGTGCGGGAAAAAGCGCGAAGGAGTTTGGGGGCTTACGATGTTGCTTCCGCATTTCTCAGAATCTTCGCCTCAGCGGCGGCCGAGAAAAGCTTCTAACTTCTCGACTTCGCGATGTGCCAGATCGAGATAGTGCCGGGCGCGGTCGGTGTCGGCGTTGTCCATCGCCTGCTTGGCTTTCGCCAGGTCATTTCGCATGTTGGCCCGGTCGGCGACCACGTCGCCGCGCAAGCCATAGCCACTGGCGTGCATTTGCTGTTCCAGGGTATCCACGCCGCTTTCAGCAGCCGCAGCTCGGCTGTCCAGTTGGTCCGTCTCCTTTTCCAGTTCGTCTAGCAACTTCTTCTGTGCGAGCGCCGCAGCAGCCTGATCTTGCGCCTGTGAATCCGGAGCCGCGCCACCAGGCGCCAGGGACGGTGAGGCGTTCGTGGCTGTGCGCTTGCGCGCCGGACTTCCGGCAGCTGTCTCCTGCGTCGGTGCCGATGGAAAACTTATTGCGTTCGGCGGAACAGCGCCCGGAGGAGGCAGTTGCGGAATAGGAGTGCTGGCCTGCGGTGGATTAGTTGAGGCTGTGGAAGAACTTTGCGAAGCGGTGCTGGTTGGCACGGCCGCCGCGCTAGGAACGCTGGTCTCTCGCGGCTGTCGGGACTTATAGATCCAAGCTCCTGCCAGCACTGCCAAGAGAACCACAGCTGCAATCGCCAGCAGGATTCCTCGGCCGCCCTTTGCTGGTGCGTGCACGTTCTCTGCTGGCGGTGATGGAATCACCGGTCGACTTACTGGAGCGCTCGGACCTGCCATTGTCGGCGCCGCAGTCATCGTCGCGGTCGCCTCAGGCGCCTGTTGCGGCAACGACGCTCGAACCTGCGCCAATGCATTGCGGAAGGCATCGGCCGTCTGGAAGCGTTGTACCGGGTCTTTGGCGACGGACATCATGATCAGGTCACTGACTGTTTTCGGCAGGGTTGGCTGAATCTCGATAGGAGGACGCGGCGTCTCCTTCACGTGCGCTTCCATGATCGAATAGCCGGTGGTTGCGCGGAACATGCGCTGCCCTGTCACCATCTGGTAAAGGGACACACCAACCGAATACAAGTCTGAGCGTTCGTCTGTAGGCTCTGACTTCACCTGTTCAGGAGACATGAAGTCCAGAGAGCCGACGGTAGTGCCGGTAATGGTGAGGCCGATTTCGTTGCCCGAGCGCGCCAGCCCGAAATCCATCAGCTTCACGACCCCCTGCGGAGTGAGCATCATGTTTCCGGGCTTGATATCGCGATGGATCACGTGCTTGCCATGCGCGTAGCTCAGAGCGGCCAGCACCTGGTCGATGTAGTTCAAGGCTTCGGCGGTAGAGAATGGCCCGCGCTCCAGACGATCAGCCAGCGTGACACCGTCGACGTATTCCATGATCATGACAAGCTGATCGTCGGCGGTGAAGGCGGTGCGGAGCGCAGCAATGTTGGGGTGGTCGAGGCTGGCCAGCACCTTGATCTCGCGCATGAAACGGCCGGAGAAGTCGGCGCGGCCCGCGAGGTCAGGCAGCACGACCTTCATGGCTTCGATGCGGTCCGAGAGGACGTTCCGCACCTCGTACACCTTGCCCATGCCACCGTGACCCAACTCACGGATGATCTCGTAGTCGCCGAT
>JBKQKT010000358.1:0-3970 GCA_052147365.1 Candidatus Korobacteraceae bacterium
TGCCGGATTCAGAAGCGAGTTCAAGCAAAAACCGGCGCATTAGTAGTGAAAGTCCTAACCGAGCCTCGGACTATGGCTTCGATGGGGAGCCCTTTGATAGGGCATACACGACTCCGCCAGCCACTCCCGCCGCAGCAATCAAACCCACTTTTAACAGGAGGGAATGGCGCTGGTTCTGCTTCGCAGGAGCAATTGCCTCTCCCGCGGGACGGGAGGCTGCTCCCCCGACAGTGGGAACGCCTTCCGCGGTCGCTGTACCTACCGGCTCCTGCATGGATTGTTGCGGGTGACCCTGCGGAGACGGCGCCGCTGGCAGCGACTGGGTTAAGGTTTCCGAACCTGACGGGGAGGGGATTTGTATGTCCCGCTCGTCTTGCGTCGGAACCGGCTGCAGTGGTCCATTGGATGGATCGACGGTGGTGCCGCGTTGCTGTTTCTGTTGGTTCTGGCCGTTCAGCGCGGCTGCCGAACCCTGCTGAGCCCAGATACACTCTGGAAATCCAGACAGAACAAACCCCAGAACCAGCGTCATGATTCTTGCTACCAGCCTTTGAGACGTCTTCATTTTCGCTCTCCCTGCCAAAGAATGAATGGCGGTTTACTTCGAGTCTCGTACGACCTCACGTGCTCTCACAGGACTCAATGCCGGTTGCGTGGAAAGCTGCGACTGTAAGCCCGCCGGCCCGATCAGCCGTTCCACATCAGCATCGGGGTCGTAAAACAGGTTGCGCGCGCGATTGCGGGCATATCGCCACAGGTTCGGAACGCTCGTCTCATACCAGCACGACTTCGACATTTGTGAGGAAAGACCACAAAAAACCCGGAACCGGCTCTGTAAAATTGTCGGAGAAGCCAGCAGCGCCGCCGTCAGGCGATGATTGCCCTCAAGTACCGTGACCTGTTTTTCATCATCGATGCCAATCAGCAGCACCGCGCTGTTGTCTTCATGGTTTCGCAAGTAGTAACTGAGCGCCTGGACCTTAGCTATGAAGTCGCGGGCCCCGCCGCGGAAGGATCTACTCTTGATCTCCTTCACGATATCTCTGAGGAGGAAACTGCCGTTTGCGATCTGGCGCCATTTTCCACGGGGAAATACTCGAATCCGCTGCAGGTCTTGCGGCTCAATCTCTACTTCCCACCACCGCGTATCGGGGGGCAGCTCTCTCCACATGTGGCCTCGACGGCGAAACAACAGGGCCCGGCGCAACGCATTTCCCGCTTCATCCGCAAGCTGCGCAGCAAGTACGAGCTGCTCGAACTGCTCGCGGTCCTGGTGGAATTCCTCCTGATAGAACTCGTTTTTCAGGAACTCAGAGATGACTTCTGATTCAGTAACGTCACGTAGCCTCTTCATGGAGTCTCCCGCTAGCGGCGGCCCACATCTTGACGAACGGAAAGGCTACCGCAACCAACAACAAAATTCTGAGAACCTGCTGGACAATAATCACCTCCAACAGCGTCGAATGAAGCCATGTGATTCCTAGAACAATGAGTCCGCTGACCACCAACTGCACCCAGCCGGTGTTCGCGATGCAGCGTGACATTTCGTAAGTGATAAGCACCACCGCGACTGCGTAAACTCCGGTGGCGGCCGCGTTCATGCTGAGCAAGAGATTCAGCGCCCCCAAGTCCGCGTGAAATTGCGCCCCGAATAGCGACTGGAAGACAAAGGCCGGAAAAGTAGCAAGGACTAAAACAAAAACAACCGACATTCCGATGACCAGTAGAAGCGGAACCGCCAATAGAGACGCCGAGTTTTTTGGGCCCTCGTGCTCCGCGGAAACCGGGAACATCGCGCTTACCACCGACCATGCTCCGAAGTACAGAAGCCGTCCCACGAGGGCTATTGCCGCGTAAAGTCCGGCGTCAGCGGGGCTAAAGAAATGCTTCACCATCAGGATGTCGATGTTGCTGATAATGACTTGACCCACGAAGAAGACGATTGCTTGCCTGGCTTCACCCACGGGTGCCGAAACGCCCGGCACCGCCAAGCCCCGCAACTCACTGGCATCATCGGGCAGACAAAACGCTAGGATTACTGACGCGGAAATCGCGGAAACTGCGCCTAGCACTCCGAACCCAAGTGCGATCAGAACCAGAGCGCCGCCAAACTTGATGACGGCTTCCGCTGCCATGTTCCAGCTCAGCGCCCGGAAGCGGCATGTTCCTTGCAGCCCACCGCGCTTAACTCCCAGCGGAACATAGATGGTCAATCCAACTGACAGGAGGATGATGATCCAGGGACTCGAGAACTTCAGGTATTGAGTCAGAGCAGAATTCGCCAGCAGCATGAAGGCGCCGAGAGCGAATCCGATGGCCCAGGCTCGCCTCATGAGATGCTGAAAAACCGCAGCTTTGCTCTTCGTAGTATCGGCTTTTGCGACCAACTTGGTACAAACCAATTGAAACGAGAGGGTGATGGCAGAGATCAGCATGAGAATGGTGACCGCACCCGCTACATGACTGAAGTCGGAGGGGCCGAGCAGCCGAGCCACCCCGATGTTGTAACCGAAGTTCGCCAAGCTCACGGCCGCTGACCCAATCAGCAGGACGATGCTGCCGCTAAGGATCTTGGTATGCGCTGGATACACCGGATGCGTGCTAGACAAACTTTCGGGCCAGCGAACTCCGGGGGGCGGCTCCCCAACCAGCGTTTCTGGATTCGCGCTCATGCCGCCAGCTGGCCACCTGCTGAACTGTCGTCCACAGTGTCGTTGTTAAGCGGTTCTGGAACCGCGAGGGCCACCACGTTCCCTCCGCTTGGAGCAAAGCTAATGGCGTCGGGGAGGAAGCAGCTGAAGCTTCTCACCGCACTCACGCTGCTGTCATAAATTTCGAACAACCGGCCTGTGCGCGTCAGTTCCAGCACAACGGATGCTTGCGGAGACGGCGCGGCGAGCTTCAAGTCGCCATCGCGCTTCATTACCTGGCCCATACACTGCAGCAGTACGTCCACCCCAGCGGCATCTATGTGCTGTACCTGAGACATGTCAAATA
This sequence comes from Candidatus Korobacteraceae bacterium, assembly GCA_052147365.1. GTDB lineage: Bacteria > Acidobacteriota > Terriglobia > Terriglobales > Acidobacteriaceae > Bog-257. The sequence goes on from JBKQKT010000358.1 coordinate 2,998, forward strand.
CAACCTGGGGCCGGTCTGCGTTCAGGAGAGGCTGCACCTCGCGCAGGAACTTACGGGCCTGTTTGAGACTCATTCTCTCGGGCATTAGTTTCACGACAACGGGTCTGTTACTGCTCTGCATATCTCCTCGGCAAGTGCTAAACGACCTCGAAAGACTCAGGGCCGGTCTTTCTGAGGCTCCATGACCGGACTCTCCAGCGCGGCTGCCGCGGGCTCCAGGGATTCCGGAATGACCGCGGTTTTGTCGCGATGTGACTGCAAAAACAGACCGCGGTAAATGTCTTTGAGTTTGAAGGCAAAAAAGGCGGATGTGATGCCTGCAAACCGCAAAATCGGGCTCAATACCCTCATCCCGAGGATCTTGCCATCGTTGATCTCGACTTCCGTTTTGCGCGGCAGGTCAATGAGTCGACGGAAACCGCTAACCGAATGGGCTACTTCAAGCCCTGCCCCCAGGCAGGTGAAGGGAAGTAGAGTGGAGTCTTCGACCACGGTTCCGCAATCCACCTGGGCGTGGTGTTCAACCGCGCTGGCTCGGGTAATCACGGCCGCATCCCGGATCCTGGCGTGCGCTCCGATGAACGCGGGCGCCACAATGCGGGCCTTGCGATGGATGTGGGCGGGCCGTTGCACCCATACGCCCGGCCTGACCTGCCTGCCTTGCGGATTTACTGAATTTCTTGCCAGGAGACCGTCAACCGCGAGACGACGCAGGTCGGATGCATCGCGTAATCGGTTGACGTAGCCAGTAAAACGAAATGGTTCCTCTTGCTTACGCAACCTAGTCATCCGGCTGCCAAACAAAGCTGCCGCATCGTTCCGCGCCGACGCGTTCAAGATAAAATAATCAAGCCGTCGGCCGTCGGTATCGACTGTTGCAGTTACACAACAGTGCTTATCAAGATGATGCTGGATCAGTTTTTCGTGGTCGATCTCAAGATAAGGACCGATGCGAAGCACCAATATCAGGTCG
>JBKQKT010000359.1:0-4237 GCA_052147365.1 Candidatus Korobacteraceae bacterium
CGGAAGATTCCGTTTCGTCTGGATCGGCGATGGCTACGATCCGCAAAACGACACGGTGATCTCGGTCTATCTTGCCGATCAGATCAAGCGCGGCGGACTCGGCGGCCAGGTCAAGATTATACGGGCGACGAGTGAGATCGAATATGCCTATGCCAATGCCGATCTCCTTCTGGTGCCCTCGCGTCTCGACCCTCTGCCAAATGTCGCCATCGATGCTTTGACGGCGGGTATTCCGGTTGTTTGCTTTGATCGTACAACCGGGATCGCCGATTTTCTGATCGAGACCGGTTTGGGCGACGCCTGCGTCGCGCGATATCTCGACAGTGCGGATATGGCGAGAAAGGTTCTCGACCTCGCCTCGAACGATACGCTGCGCGGCGACGTGGTGAAGCGCGGGCAAAGCGCTGCGGTCGGCGCTTTCGATTTCGCACGCTATGTCGAACGCCTTGACGAGGTTGCGTCACGCAAGCTCTTGTCAACCGAGCAGGCGGATCAGGATATGCAAACCATTATAGCCTCCGGGGCGTTTCGCGCCGATTTTTACCGACCGGCGAATGGGGAGTCCAAATCCGAAGAGGAACTGCTGGCCGATTACCTCGATTCCAACCGGCTGTGCGGCATCTTGCGAAAGCCTATGCCAGGCTTTTACCCGGGCCTCTTTGCCCTGCATCGCGACGCCCAAGTCGGGGCGGATCCGTTCGCGCGTTTTTTGCGAGAGGGAAGGCCGGCTGGCCCTTGGTCTTACCCAGTTCTGGACGACAGCCATTCCGTTGGGCGCGGGGATGGCGCCAGTCTCAAGGCGGCGCTTCATCTGCATGTTTTTTATCCCGAAATCCTGCCGGAAATTTTATCCCGCCTCGCGGAAAATATCTGCGCGCCTGATCTTTTCGTTAGTGCGCCAAAGTCCAGGCTGGAGGGCCTGCAGGACGCCCTTCAAAGTTACAAAGGCAAGGTCGTCGATATTCAAACCGTTCCCAATCGCGGCCGGGACGTTGCGCCTCTTTTGACGATGTTTGGCAGAAGGCTTGTGGCGGAGTACGATGTCATCGGGCATGTCCATACCAAGAAAAGCACTCATGTCACCGATCGGAAAATGGTCAAAGCTTGGTCCGACTTATTGTTGGAGAACATGCTAGGCGGTCCGAAAGGCGGTCCGATGCTTGACCGGATTCTCGCCGAAATGGCAGCGGATCCAAAGATCGGCATCGTGTATCCAGACGATCCGCACGTCATAAGCTGGACCGAGAACCGCGGCGCAGCCGAGAACCTGGCGCTGCGCATGGGGCTTGGCATGCTGCCTGAGCTGTTCAATTTCCCGATCGGAACAATGTTCTGGATTCGGCCGTCGGTGCTGGAACGCTTTGTCGCCCTCGATTTCGGCTGGGAAGACTATCCAGCTGAACCGCTGCCAATTGACGGAACAATGCTGCACGCGTTCGAGCGATTGTTCGGCGTCGTGCCAGGACTCGACGGCAAGACGACGATGGTCACCAACGTGCGAGGCGTTACTCGATAACGGATTGGCGCGAGCTTGCGCAGGAGAAACGCAATGAAGATTCTTGTCGTTGGCGGATGCGGCTTCATCGGGTCCCATGTGGTGGACGCGTTGCTGCGGGGAGGGCATGTCGTTCGTGTTTTCGACCGCCAGTCCGAAAGGTTCCGCCCACCACTGGCGCAGGTGGAGTATCGATTGGGAGATTTCATCGACCGTATGGCTCTAGCCGAAGCTATGACTGGCGTCGATGCGGTCTTTCATCTTGTTAGCACGACCTTTCCGGGGACCGCCGCTCTCGACCCGCAGACGGATGTGCGAGAAAATCTGATCGGCACGCTCCAACTCATCGAGACAATGCTGAGCGTCGACGTCAACCGGCTCCTCTTCCTGTCTTCGGGTGGCACGGTCTACGGCATTCCCGATCAGGCCCTGATCCACGAAACGCATCCGCTAAGGCCGGTGGGTTCCTACGGCATCGTCAAGGTAGCTATCGAGCACTACATCGAGACGTATCGCCGGACTCGTGGACTGTCTACGGTCATTATCCGCGCTTCTAATCCTTTCGGACCGAGGCAGGGCCATAGCGGCGTGCAGGGTGTTATCTCGACTTTTCTGAGACGGGTGGCCGCCGGAGAAGCAATAGAGATCTGGGGTGATGGGACCGTTGTGCGGGATTATCTCGACGTCGCCGATCTTGCCGAAATCTGCGTTCTCGCGGGGACCTCGCGCTACGAGGGCGTGTATAATGCCGGCAGCGGCGTCGGGACTTCCGTCAATGAAATCGTCGAAACGATCCGAAAAGTTACCGGCGCGCAGTTCGAAACGCACTATAAACTTGGCCGCGCGATCGATGTTCCTCGCTCAGTCCTCGACTGCACCCGCGCCAGAACGGATTTCGGATGGCGCCCACGTTACTCGTTGGCGGAGGGGATCCATAATACGTGGGACTGGTTGCGTTTGCAAAAAGAAGCGGCGCCACTTTAGAACCTGATTTCAATTTCGGAGGCAACGCCCAAAGATCGCCCCAACCAGATCTATCGGTTGCCGGGCGGCTTTCGCCGAACTGATGCGAAGCCTCAACGCGCCGGTCAGCCGATAGCTATCCAAGGGGATCAAACGGCCGGCGCCCTTCATTCCTTCTCTGTCAGTCCAAATTGCCGGCGCCTCCGCCAAGGCCAAATGTTGCTTTCAGCGGGCGAGCACGATATGAGCATTGCCCATACCCCCGACCCGAAAATGCACACGCGGCATCATTGGATACGGTGCCCGTGTTATTTAATAATTGAATAGCGCGACGCCCGTGGAGACTATTGAGAATGAATGATCGCAACAATGACAGCTCGCAAGCGTTGCCATGGACTGGGGAGCGTTACCTTCCTGAAGTTGGGGGGGATATAGAACTTGAGCATCGTCACCGTTATATATTTGCGAAACAATTTTCAGCGGGGAAGCGCGTACTGGATATCGCGAGCGGTGAAGGATATGGGTCCGCGTTGTTGGCGAAAAGTGCCGCCAGCGTCGTGGGTGTCGATATCTCAACAGAAGCTGTGGCTCACGCCACGGCGAAGTATCAAGCTGCTAATTTGGAATTTCGGCTTGGCTCTTGCTCAGCAATTCCACTAGCGGATCAGAGCGTGGATATTGTCGTCAGCTTTGAAACTATTGAACATCACATCGAGCATCACGCGATGATGCGTGAAATAAAGCGGGTGTTGGTTCCTGGTGGCTTGCTGATAATTTCAAGTCCGGACAAACGAGAGTATTCGGACAGGCCAAGTTATGCTAATTCTTATCATCTAAGAGAATTGTACCGCGAAGAGTTCTCATCCCTGCTCGATGCCTATTTTAAAAACCACAGGATCGCAGGGCAGAGGGTCATTTATGGGTCCGCTATTTTTGAAGAAAACAGCGTTAGCCAAGTTAGAAGTTACGATATAGGTGATGAATCGCTAATCGCGACCCCCGGAATACGCAACGCGGTTTATCTGTTGGCTATCGCTTCAGATGGCGCGCTGCCCTTGACCGAGAACTGCGTCCTTGAAGCGTCCAAGACGGCTGTTCAGCAGCAATTGGTCTCACTGGGCCTTGAGCATGACAAAGTAGTCGCTTGGGCAAAGGAGCTCAATCAAGCCGTGATAGGGCGGGACAGAAAAATTGCAGACCTTGAACTATCAACAGCTGATATGCGGCAGCAATTGCTATCAATGGGCCGCGAGCATGAGCAAGCAATCGCTTCGGCAAAAGATCTCAGCCAGACCGTAATCGATCTCAACAATGCCGTGATCGACAGGGACGGGCAGATCGTGAATCTAAGCGATACGTTAGATCGTATCGTTACGGCAAAGGAAGCTGAAATTCAATATTTGCGGACGCGTCTGAACAAAACCCTACGCTCCCGCTATCGGCGCGCATTGGCGCCCTTGCGAAGCGCCGTTGCGCCTATCAGGCAAGGCGTTTCGGAATTGAGGCACGGCGCCCGCAAATTGTTTTTGCTATCCCAACAAGACAAGGCCTCAAGCATTGACCCGGAAGTCGCGGGGATTGACGCGGCCACCAGCAACCCGTCTTTGCCACCTTGTCGAGACACGGACCCCATAGATGCCGCGGTCGAGGACATCAAGAAGTCTGGTCTCTTTGACGAGGCGTTCTACTGCGCAATGTATCCTGAATTGCAGCTGCTACCTACCGATGCAATCAGACACTACTGCGAGCATGGATGGCGCGAAGGAAGAAATCCTTCTG
>JBKQKT010000360.1:0-3734 GCA_052147365.1 Candidatus Korobacteraceae bacterium
GTTCGACCTGGCACGATGATGGTTGGGACGAACAACCAGCGGTCTGGTCCGGTATTACAAATAGTTGCGGCCCTCCCCGTTCCAGGATCGCTACAGCCCTCGAGCTGGTTTGACAAAACCACTCCCCATCATCCGACAACCGAATACCTACCTGACACGACTGTCCTGAGAATCTAGGCAGATCTCCGTCTTCCTGTTTTGTTGTTGGGCGTAAGCCCGAAGTGTTTCTACTGACGGAGAAAATTATGAGAGTTCTATACGCACTGTTCGTAGTGTGCGCGAGCGTGCTGGGTGCTGCAGCCGAGGACCCTTTTCCCGCTGCAGACGCATTGTTGCCACAGCATCAGCATTCTGCCGCATCCGGTCCTGCCTTCACGCTTGATGAGATCGAGCAGATGGCCCTGCTCGGCAATCCGGACATTCGGGTCGCGGTTCGGCGACTAGTTGTGGTTGAAGCCCACGTACCCGCGGCTGGTGCCCTCGACGATCCCGTCCTAATGTATCGCGGCTGGGGTGTTCCTCTGCGCCGACCCTGGGATTACAACGCCGCTCAAAACATGTTCATGGTGGGGCAGACGTTTCCAGGGTTCGGAAAACGAGGGTTACGCACTGACATTGCCCGAAGCGATGTAGCCGAAGCAAAAGCGGCGCTCGATAACACGCGACTCGACGTTCGGGTGCGGGTGCGCAAGGCATTTTATGATTTGCTGCGCACTCAAGACGAGCTTCGCATCCACGACGGGCACGTTGCCATCGGCCGGCAGGCAGTAGAGGCGGCCAGGATCAAATACACGGTTGGCAAAGTGCCTCAACAGGACATCCTGAAGGCACAAGTCGAACTGACTCGCCTGGCCGAGCACCTGATTCGCTTCGAGCAGGACGCCGAAATTGCCCGCGCTCGTCTGAACACGCTCCTGGGGCGCGATCCCGCCGAGCCTATCAACGTACACGGAGACTATGGTGTTCCTCAGCACTTGCCGGGGACAGAAGCACTGGAAAAGTTGGCGCTTACCTCGCGGCCTGACTTGGCTCAGGCGCAAGCGGCTCTGCAGAAGAGTCATCAGCAGCAAGCGCTGGCCGAAAAGAATCACACGCCGGATTTGACTTTCTCAGCGGGTTACATGCTGATGCCGACCGGCTCGACCTACCGCAACGACTACATGGTGGAAGGCTCGATCAACCTGCCCTGGCTGAATCGGCGCAAGCATGATGCCGAGATTTCCGAGGCCATGGCCCAGGTCAGCGAACAGGATGCGGAGCTTGCCGCGTTGCGGAACTCTGCTTTTGGCCAGATTCAAGAAGCACTGGTACAGGTGCGGTCCGCGAAAAGGCTCGCAGACCTTTATCAGAGCTTGCTCCAGCCCCAAGCCGAAGCCACTCTGCGCTCGACGGTCATAGCTTACGAAAATGACCGTACGGACTTCCTTAATCTGCTCGACAGCCAAATGACGGTCGTGGACTTCGACCTCGCTTACTTCCAGGCGATGGCGGACTTCGAGACGCGATTCACCGACCTGGAACTGGCGGTCGGAGCGCCGATTGACAGGACAGGACAACCCAATACGCCGGAGGTGACGAAATGAGCGAACGCACTTATAAGCAAGCTTTTGTGATTAGCTCTGTGATTTGCCTCGGGTTGGCTGGCATGCTCGCGTATACCGTCTGGGGACGACGTTACCTTGCGACGGCGAGCGACAATTCCAGCCCCGTGATGGCCAAAGGCCCCGATGTTTCTGAGCAGCCGTCAAACCAGCCTGTCTCTTCTTTAGATACATCCGTGCCCCTCGTTCCGCTGCAACTGTCTCCGCAGCGCATGCAGGCCATTGGCGTGAAGACTGCGCTGGTTGAGATGCAAACCACCAGCAACGAGCTGCGGGCGCCAGGCAACGTGGATATGAATCAGAGGCAGCTCGCCTACGTCCAGACGCGTTTTCCGGGCTGGATTCAGAAGGTGTTTGCCAATGCCATATACCAGTACGTACGAAAGGGGCAGCCGGTATTCACGATCTACAGCCCTGAGTTGGTCAGTACCGAGCAAGAGTATCTACTGGCCAAGCAAAACCAGCACACCTTCGCAGGCGATGCGCATGGGAGGGCGGCCCACGAGAGCGATTGGCTTCTCCAGGCTGCTGCCGACCGCTTGCGCCAATTCGGCGTGCCGCCGAGTGAGATAGCCAGGCTGGAGCAAACTGGCACGGTGCAGCACGACGTGAGCATTGACTCCCCTGCGTCAGGCTACATCACTGAATTTAACGCGCTTCCCAATCAATACGTGCAAGCGGAAACGAAGCTCTACACCATCGCCGATCTTTCCACAGTTTGGGTGAACGCCAACGTATTTCAAACTGACGTTGGTGCTTTGAAGCCGGGGATGCCCGCCTCAGTGACGGTTGATGCCTATCCTGACCGTACGTTCAAAGGACGGATTGATCAAATCCTGCCGCAAGTCGACGCCACGACACGCACGGCGCCGGTGCGCTTCGTTTTCAACAATCCAGGAATCGCACTCAAGCCTGGCATGTACGTCAACGTCAGCATTGCAGTTCCTCTCGGCCGTCAACTTGTCATTCCTGCTTCTGGCGTCCTGCATTCCGGCACGCGCGAGATTGCCTTTATCGACCATGGAGACGGCTATCTCGAACCCCGCGAGATCGAAGTCGGACCTCGCCTGGATGATCACGTCGTGGTCCTTTCGGGTCTGAAGGTTGGCGAGCGTATTGTCAGCTCAGCCAATTTCCTTGTGGATTCAGAATCGCAGCTGCAGGCAGCGATTGGGTCGTTCACACCTCCTCCGCCGGGGGCAGGAGTGGCAGCGGCGATGAACGGGCCGGCCGAGCGCGTGACCGTCGATTTCGGCACCGATCCCTCACCGCCTCACAAGGGGTCGAATACGGTCCGGGCAAAGCTCACCGGCTCCGATGGCAAACCAGTGGGCGGTGCGGAAGTAACGGCGACCTTCTTCATGGCAGCCATGCCGGCTATGGGCATGGCTGCTGTGCGAAGCGAAGCGACGCTCCGCGAAAAGGGTGATGGCGTCTACGAGGGCGCGCTCGATCTCGAAACAGGCGGGACCTGGCAGGTCACATTAGTAGTGAAACGCGGCGGTCAGACCATTGCCAGCAAACAGCTCAGCGTGAGCGTCGCCGGAGGCATGTGATGATCTCCCGAATCATTGAATGGTGCGAACACAATCGGTTTCTGGTCTTTACTGGGGTCGTGCTGCTTACCGTCGCGGGGGTTTGGAGCCTTCGGCACATCCCGCTGGATGCGCTTCCCGACATCAGCGATGTGCAGGTGGTCATTCACACCGAGTGGCCCGGCGAGCCGCCCAATGTGATCGAGGACCAAGTCACTTATCCAATCGTCACCACTTTGCTGGCAGCACCTCACGTAAAGTCCGTGCGGGCGCAGACCATGTTCGGGGATGCGTATGTTTTCGTCGTATTTGAAGATGGAACGGATCTTTACTGGGCGCGTTCGCGGGTGACTGAGTACTTGCAGCAGATTGGAGGACGGCTGCCATCTGACGTGCATCCCGCAATCGGACCGGACGCGACCGGCGCCGGTTGGGTATATGAGTACGCCGTCATCGATCGTTCCCACACCAAGAGCTTGGCTAATCTGCGTGCCCTGCAGGACTAAACCGCAGGCGGCTTGCCGAAATGATCCGCGAGCAGATATGACGGATTGCTGGCGATCCACTCGGAAAGATCAATCGCCTGATAATTCCCGGT
>JBKQKT010000361.1:0-4739 GCA_052147365.1 Candidatus Korobacteraceae bacterium
TACCTTCATCGAGAGTGGTGTGCCTCTCGATGCCACCCTTTCCTATGATCTGCTGACCACCATCTTTCGCCCGAGTGCGCCGCTACACGACGGGGCAGTCATCATCCAGAAAGGCAGGATTGCTGCAGCCGCCTGCTTCCTGCCGCTTTCGATGAATCCCGGGATCTCGACCCAGTTTGGCACGCGCCACCGTGCAGCCATCGGCATCACGGAAGAAACGGACGCCGTCTCGGTGGTTGTCTCTGAGGAGTCAGGCGCGATCAGCCTGGCGGTCGGAGGCGCAATCGAGCGCGACATCACCGTCGAATATCTGCGTGAGCGCCTGAGCGAGGTGTTGCGGCGCTACGTGCCTGCGGCCTCGCTACCCACTACCCTGAGCGATCACGAGGTGGGGACGCAACAGCGAGGGGTGCGGGCTTTCAGTCATGAAACAGATCTGGCGGATCGGACGGAGCACTAACATGCTTAAGCCCCTCCGCCAATTCCTTGGTAAGTATGTGGTGAACAACCTGCCGTTCAAGCTCATTTCCCTCGCCATAGCCATCATGCTGTGGTGGGCGGTGGGGCGTGATTCCGCCATTGAGATTCCGATGACGGTTCCGCTGGAGTTCCTGCACGCCCCCGGCAACCTGGAAATCACCTCCGACTATCCTTTTCAGGCCCAGGTCACCCTAAGAGGCCCCGAGCATCTGTTGCAAGAGATACGCCCTTCCCAGGTGCACGCACTCCTGGATCTCGAAGGCGCCGAGCCGGGCGAGCGGACCTTCGATCTGAGCGCCAGTCAGGTAAAGGCGCCGCACAATGTCAAGGTGTTGCAGGTGGTGCCGGCGCAATTTCAGATTAACTTCGATCGCAGCGCGAGCCGGACAGTGGAAGTTCAGCCACGGGTGATTGGCACGTTGCTCAGCGGATATGAGATGAAAGAACCAGTTGCCACTCCCTCAAAGGTCACGATTGTCGGGCCGGAGAGGCGCGTCAGTACGATTGTGAACGTGCTAACCGATCCGGTGGATGCGACCGGCGTGGTCGGTAACGCTAGGTTCGCCACCCACGCCTATGTGGCCGATCCTTTGGTGCGCGTACAAACCCCGGGGCCCATCTACGTGACCGTCAAAACAGAAAAGTCTTCCAAGACAAGGTAATGCGACAACTATTCGGAACCGACGGAATTCGGGGTGTCGCCGGCGAGTATCCGCTCGACCGTCGGACCCTATACGCGATCGGACGCGCGCTCGGACAGAGGTTGTCCGCAAGCGAAGCGCGCGCGCGTGTTGTCATCGGTCAGGACACACGCGAATCGAGCGGCTGGATCAGCTCTGTGCTGGCGGCTGGGCTGGAGGCCTCCGGCGTGCATGTGGTGAGCGCCGGGGTCATCACCACGCCGGGCGTGGCCTATCTCACCAGAGCTAATCAACTCGCGGCGGGCATCGTGATCTCGGCCTCGCACAATCCCTGGCAGGACAATGGCATCAAAGTCTTCGGCGCCGACGGCTACAAGCTCACAGATCAGCTTGAGCACGAGATCGAGGCTGACATCTTCGCCCACATCGAGGAGCTCGCCGAAGGCGCCTCCGATGCGGCGGCCTCAACTTCCAAAATGTTGCCGGGTGAACAAGAACTCCGACAGCAATATGCCGACTGGGTGGCTGCGCTGGTTGGGGAAAACAGTTTTGGGCACTTGCGTGTGCTGGTGGATTGCGCCAATGGCGCGGCCAGCAGCATAGCGCCACTGGTGTTTCGCGACTGCGGTCTCGCCGCGGACTTCGTACACATCGAGCCGGATGGGCGCAACATCAACGCCGACTGCGGAGCGCTCCATCCGGAGTTCGTCGCGCAGGCTGTGGCTGCTTCGAATGGGAAATACAATCTGGGCATCACGTTCGACGGTGATGCCGACCGCGCATTATTCTGCGACGCTGGCGGACGTGTAGTCAATGGCGACGGTGTTCTTCTGCTCGCCGCGCGCGACATGCAAACCCACGTCCGCCTGCACAACGACACGGTCGTGGCCACCACGATGTCGAACATGGGGCTGGAAGCGGCGCTCAAACGCAGCGGCATCCGCATGTTGCGCGCTCCCGTGGGCGACAAGTACGTGCTGGAGGAGATGCTGAAGACCGGTGCCACCCTGGGCGGCGAACAGTCTGGACATATCCTCTTCCGTGACATGGATGTCACCACCGGCGACGGTCTGCTCACCGCGCTGCGCGTGCCCGATGTGCTGGCGCGGACTCGCCAGCCGCTGGCCGAACTCGTCGCTGACATGAAGGTCTTCCCGCAGGAGATCAAGAACGTGAAAGTGCGCGAGAAACTACCGCTAGAAGAACTGCCCGCGGTGGTGGAGGCCATCCGCGCCGCCGAGCGCGAGCTCGACGGCAATGGCCGCGTGGTGGTTCGCTACTCCGGTACCGAGAAGCTGGCGCGGGTGATGATCGAAGCGGAAACCGAGGCGACTATGCGCCGCCACACAGATGCCATCGCGAACGCGATCCAGGAGGAGATTGGCATTCAGCTGACAGAGTTGGGGAAAGCGCACGGCAAATAGCCTCGGCTAGTCCAGGTCCCGCCAATTCTTTCCCACTCCCACTTCCACCCTTAAGGGCACTTTCAGCGCGTACACGTTTTCCATCCGCTCGGAGACCAGTTGCCTCATGACATCCACCTCATCCTCGGGAACTTCGAACACCAGTTCATCGTGCACTTGTAACAGCATCCTCGAACGCAGCTTGCGCTCACGCAGCTCGGCATCAATGCGAATCATGGCAATCTTGATGAGGTCTGCTGCTGTGCCTTGCAGAGGAGTGTTCACCGCCGTGCGCTCGGCAAATCCGCGCAGGTTGAAGTTCTTGCTGTGGATGTCGGGAATCGGTCGCACGCGCCCGAACAACGTGGTCACCTTTTGGTCGCGGCGTGCCTCGTCTAGCGTGCGGTCAATGAACCCGCGCACGCTGCTGTACTTCTCAAAATAGGCCTCGATGAACTGCTTGGCTTCTTTGGTGTCAATACCGAGTTGCTGCGAAAGCCCGAACGCCGACAGCCCATAGACGATGCCGAAGTTTACAGCCTTGGCGCGCCGGCGATGTTCGGCGTTGACCATCAGCGGCGGCACGCCAAAGACCCGTGATGCGGTCAGCGTGTGGATGTCCTCGCCGGCGCGATAAGCCTCAACCAGCAGCTTGTCGTCCGAGAAATGCGCCAGCAGCCGCAGCTCAATCTGCGAGTAATCAGCGGCGAGCAGCACATGTCCCGGTTCAGCGATGAACGCAGCTCGAATTTCGCGTCCCAGCTCGGTGCGGATCGGGATGTTCTGCAGGTTCGGATTGACCGATGATAGCCGCCCCGTTGCCGAACCGGCCATGTTGAAGGTGGTGTGCAACCGCTTAGTAGTCGGGTTGAGCAGCGCCGGCAGTGCGTCCACGTAAGTGGACTTCAGCTTTGAGAGCTGGCGATATTCGAGCACCAGCCGCGGGACCTCGTGCTCGCCAGCCAATCCTTCCAGCACATCTACTGCGGTCGAAACGGTTTTGCCTTTGCCGTACTTGAACGGCTTCGGCAGGTTCAACCTGTTGAAGAGCACATCGCCAAGCTGCTTTGGCGAATTAATATTGAACTCGAAACTGCACTCCTCGTAGATCTCGCGCGCCTTCGCCTGGCACTCGCGCTCCAGCCGCTGCGACATCTCGGCCAGCACTTCGCAGTCGAGCTTGACTCCCGCATCCTCCATGCGCGCCAGCACGGGAACCAGCGGCAGGTCGATCTCGTCGTAAACCTTGCGCAGTCCGGCCTTATTTACCGCATCGTTCAGCTTCTCGGTCAGCCGCAGAGTTATGTCCGCTGCCTCGGCTAGCGACCCACCTAGCTTCAGGTTGAAATGGCGCAGCGCCGTTTCGCGCAATCCATAGGTTGAGTACGTCGGATCGAGCAGATAGCCATAGAGCAACGGATCCTGGTGCACGCCTGCGAGCGTCACGCCATGCTGCGCAAAGGCATGCATGGCCAGCTTGTAATCGTGAATTGTCTTGGAAAGCGACTCGTCCGCGAGCGCGCGCTTCAGCGGCTGGGCAATTTCCGATTCATCGAGCGTAAGCGCCAACGCCTTGCCGGGCTCGGCCGAGATTGCGATGCGCAGAGTGGCCGGCGTAGGCAAGGTTTGGGCAGTCTCCGAAAGTGAAAGCTGCTGGCTGCCTTCCTCCTCGGCACTCTCCTCTTCCTCAGCGGCGGCCGCCGCTTGTGACGCCGAAGACTCCAGCGCAATCGAGAGTACGCCGCCGGGCTTTCTTGCGAGTGCAATGACCGCTTCCACCTCCTCGGCACTCTTGGCGTCGCGATAGTCGGTCTCACCCAGCTCGACACTCTCGCTCAGGAAGTCCTGGACCAGCGTGGTGAATTCCAGTTCGGTAAACAGCGCGCGCGCTGCGGCGGCATCCGGCTCCTGAGCGCGCATCTTCTCCGGCTCGAACTCAACCGCAACGTCGGTCTTGATCGTGACCAGTTCCTTGCTCGTCAGGACGGCATCGCGATTGTTCTGCAACGACTCGCGGTATGTTTTCCGCTCGATCTCTGCGGCATGCTCCAGTGCACTTTCCACGCTGCCGAAGCGCTGGATGAGCTCCACCGAACCCTTGTCGCCGATACCGGGCGCGCCGGGGATATTGTCAATGCTGTCACCGCGCAGTGCCATCACGTCCACCACGCGCTCCGGCGGCACGCCAAGAATCTCCTCTACCTTGGCGGCGTCG
>JBKQKT010000362.1:0-12270 GCA_052147365.1 Candidatus Korobacteraceae bacterium
GTGACGACCTTAAAGAGTGTAGAAGACTAGCGTCTGGCACAGGAGGGTCGTTCGACTTACTTCAGTCGTCCGCCGGATGGCGGACGACCTCGAGATGACAGAACGAATCGGTATTGCAGCGACGAACAATGGAGCTAAAGCCGCTCTACTCGAACCCGGCGGACAAAAAATCTAAACCGAACTACCGCCCCGCCGGAACATATACCTGATTTGCTCCCACAGGTCCGCATTCCGTCCCTCGGTGGTTAGTTTTACCGGCTCCAGACCAGCCTTCTTCTGGGGTCCAGCAAGAAACGTCAACAGGTATTGGTGATTCAAACGCTCAGCCAAGTCATGCAGATAGGGAGCAAAGGCCACTGCCGGCGCGTTGAAGCCAATGTAATACGCTGCACCACCAGTTTTCGCCGCAACCTGCGCGAGGTAAACCTGGCCAATATATCGCCGCCAGTTACCCTCACCGTAATCGCTGACACCCGGGTTGTAAATTACGGAGACGACAACACCCGCGCGCTGGGCCTTGGCGATCGTTTGGGCAAGGTAAGGATCCAGCATATCGGGCCCATCGTAGTAGCGATCGACTCCGTCAGAGATCATGAGGACCTCCCGGCGGCTGTCGCTCTGCGGCCAGCGTTTCACCAGGTCAGCGAGCGAGAAGTACGGGCTGCCATTAGCGCCACTGACCCCGATGGGAAGGCGAAGGGCTTTGGCCGCAGCGACGTGGTCGCTGGTCGGCTTCTGGGCAATCAAGGCAGTGCCGTTTCGCATGTAGGCAATGCCGATCTTCGCTGAGTCAGGCTGTTCCAGGATGAAGTGCCGAATGTCGCCTAATTGCGTGCTCAAGCTCGACGTGGAGCCGTCATCGAGGAGAATGTAGAGTTCCAGTCCTGCGTGCTCTCCCTGCGCCGGCACCCAACCGGTAACCTTGTCGTGCCCCTGCCCCTCAGAAACGATGACGTCTCCAGAATTAATAGGTACGCCGGAACCCTGATGGGTTTCCTCCGTGACCACCATGCGTGCTGGAACGCCGTTCGCGGCCGGAATATTCTGAGCCGCAAGCATACCTGCTCCCAATGCCACCAGAGCCAAGCCGCCTATTCCGTTAAGCAGAAATCGCATTTTGTTCATGACGCCTCCTTCCAAATTCGGGCCTCGACTCCCCACATCGGTCATCAGGTCCATCTAATATGATTAGACGCGCCAATTTCATATTCGACTTTCCTCGCCAAGTCCAAGGCTGCAGCGAACAACAATTAGTCCTAGTAGTGGCGCGGCTAGGTAGAGCCCTGCGATAGGCGCCGCGCAAGCCGATTGTGCTGTTACTCTGACTGCGCTTACTGCGCCATTGCGTAATAGCCTCGGCGCGCGTGCACCTGCGCGTTCTGCGGAGTGCGAACTTCGACCTGCAGGGCGTGGAATCCGGGTGAGGATTGCGGCGGGAACGAAACGTAATACTGGGTGCGCATCTGCTGCTCGATGGCGGCGAATGCGCCCTGCAACTCCCGCGCGGACGGGGCCACGACCAGCCCTCCGCCGGTTTCATCGGCCAGGCGCTGCAGGATGATATCGCCCGCCGGCCTCAGGCCCTTCTTGTGCACTGTGAGGGCATAGATCTGGATCTCGCTGCGCTGCGCGGCCGCGATCACATCCGCCAGAGTGTGCAGGCTGTTGGTGTCGTCGCCATCGGTCAGGACAACGATGGCGCGATGCACCAGCATGCCGGCGTCACTCTTGGAAAGATGGTCGAGGCAGGCCGAATGTAGAGCGTCGAACAGGACCGTGGCCCATCCCGGCTGGTGCACGCGGTTCACCGCCTGAATCAATCCGTCGCGATCGCTGGTGATGCCCTGCCAGAGCTGGACGTTACCGGCAAATGACATGACGAAAGCGCGATCAGTTTCCGGGCGCAGAACCCGGCCGAGAAACTCAAGCGCCGCCGCTTTCTCCTCGGGGAGCACCCGCTTCACCGAGTCGCTCACGTCAAGGAGGATGCCAAGACGCAAAGGCAGGTTCTCGTCGTGCGCGAAGTCCTGAAACTTGGGAACCGGCGACTCATCGTCGAAGATGCGGATGTCGTCCTGGGAAAGGTTTTGCACCGGGCGGCCACGCTCATCGGCAACGGTAAATTGCAGACGTACTTCGGGCACGGTGCGGTGAATGGTGTAACTGGGGTTGGTGGAGAGAGCAACATTGCTGACCGCGGGCGAGAGGATGGCGGGCAGCGGGGCCAGCGCACGGTTACTGCCATATTCTGCGGGCGATGCAAAGGAGTTGGACGAATCCAGTGCTGCTGTGGAGCTTTCGAATCCACTGGTAGAGCCGTCGTATCCGCCGGAAGCCCATTCGCCGATTCCCGCCAGCGTGGCAGCGCTCAAGGCCAGAAGCAAGCCATAAATGAGCGCCGATTTCTGCACAATTGGGTTATCGGCGAGGCGTCGAAGGAGCTTGAGGCAAAGCAGGGCCCCACGACCGAGGACGGAAAGCGCGAACGCTGCCCGTTCCCGCAAGAAAATTAATCTCGCCGCTGGGCGAGGAGAAACTGCGCCGGTTCCGGCGAGTGGCACCGGCTGCAGCTCTGGGCGCTGCAAGATGCTACCCCACACCTGTTACAAAATTGCCGTTTTCGATGCAGGTTCCGGGCGAGAAGTTGCGACTAAAGTTTCATCATGCTGTAACACGCATGTGAGTAACTTAGAGACGTGATACCGACGCAGGAAAGCCAACCGCCGACGCTCGGCTACAATACAGCCGTGAAACCGACCATCTTCGCCGTGGAAGACGATAACGACATTTCGCGGCTGGTTCGTCATCATCTGGAAGCCGCGGGTTACGTCGTTCGCACCTTCGCGGCCAGCGCAGGCGTAATCGCAGAAGCCGAGAAGCAGACTCCAGCGCTCTTTCTGCTGGACATCATGCTGCCGGGAAGCGACGGCATGGAACTTTGCAAGCGCATTCGGCAAACCCCCACTTTGGCCATGATTCCGGTAATTTTTCTCACCGCCAAGGTGAGCGAGTCGGACCGCGTCGCCGGGCTGGATTTGGGCGCGGATGACTACATTCCCAAGCCCTTCAGCCCACGCGAAATGGTGGCGCGGGTGCGCGCGGTGCTGCGCCGTTTCGAGCGTCCGTTGGCGCCGGCGATTGTGAAGGCGGGAGATCTTGAGATCGACAGCGGTGGCATGACGTTAACGGTCCGTGGCCAGCTCACTCAGACCACGGCAACTGAGTTCCGGCTGCTGGAATACCTCGCGCGTCATCCGGGACGCGTCTTCACCCGTGACCAGTTGCTGGACGCGGTCTGGCGCGACACCCATTACGTCACACCACGTTCCGTGGACGTGTACGTGCGCCGCATTCGTGAGAAGATCGAAGCGAACCCCGACGAGCCTCGCTATCTGAAGACCGTCCGCGGCGCAGGCTACCGCTTCGAGGTCCCCAAGACGTAACGCAAAGGGGCGACGGTGAGAAGTCGCATCTTCCTCAAGCTGTTTCTCGCGGCGCTGTTGATTATCGCGGTATGCACGTTCACTCTTGATGTGCTTATCCGGCACGCTTGGGAAGGCATGCTGCGCAGCGAGATTGAAACTTCGCTCCGGCAAGAGACGCAGATGTTCGCCTCCCGCGTCGCAGGTTCGTCTCCAGCATCGCTAAGTGAGATCACCGTGCAGGCGGCGCGCGCGGCCGATGCGCGTATTACCGTTATCGATTCCACGGGTAAGGTGCTGGCCGACTCAGAGGCCGCTCCGGCGACGATGGAGAACCACGCCACTCGGCCGGAGTTCGCGTCTGCCTTGCAGGGCCAGGTGGGCAGCTCGACGCGCGTGAGCAAGACCATCGGCGCGGAACTGCTTTATGTGGCTGTACCGATTTCCGGTGGTGCGGTGCGCATGGCCTACCCGCTTTCTTCTATTCGCGCGGCAAACCAGAGTATTCGTCGCGAATTGTTCAAGGGTTCGGCCGTCGCCGCGCTGGTGGCGCTGCTGCTGGCTTTCCTTGCGACGCAGTCCATTGGCCGCAGGTTGATGCGGATCACCGACTTCGCGGAACGCGTCGCCGCGGGTGATTTGTCGGCACGCATCGAGGAAGAGTCGGGCGACGAAATCGCCCACGTCGCATCCGCTCTCGACAAAACGGCGCGCAAGCTGGAGGACGGCTTCAGCGCGCTGGAGAACAGCCGGCAAACCCTGGAAACTCTGCTCAATTCCATGCAGGAGGCGGTGTTGGCGGTGGCACAAGATGGGCGCGTCTTATGGGCCAACCAGCGGATGGAGCGCCTGTTGCCGAGCGGGCTACGTCTGGGAGCGCCGCTGGTCCAGTCGGTGCGCGATCCCGAGATCCTGCGTTCGGTGGAGGATGCCCTCGAGCGACGTGACGTGACCACGGCGCACGCGGCCAAGATCTTTTCCGGACGCATTTTTGACGTTACGGCAGCGCCGATGCCGGGCGGCGGTGCCGTTGCGGTGCTGCACGATCAGACCGACATCGAGCGTGTAGAGAAGACACGACGCGACTTCATCGCTAATGTTTCACATGAACTGCGCACGCCCCTGACGTCCATTCAGGGCTACTCTGAGACTCTTCTCGACCACAATAACGTTCCGGAGCATGTGAGGGAGTTCGTCGAGATTATCCGCAAGAATGCGACCCGAATGTCGCGGCTCACGGAAGACCTGCTGGTGCTGGCGCGGGTCGAGTCGGGCGAGCAGAACTTCAATTTCCAACTCGTCAGCGCGCAGGAACTGCTGGACGACGCGGTCCAGACCTTCCATGATCTCGCCGCCAGCCGGGGCGTGGACATCTCAGTGATGAATATGGCCGAGTCGCCGGTTTCGGTGGACCGTTACGCGATTCATCAGGTGTTGTCCAACCTGATCGACAATGCCTTGAAGTATGGCGAAACCGGCAAGAAAATCCTGGTCGGAGCTTGCGAGACCGAAGACGGAGTGCAGTTTTTCGTGCGCGACTTCGGCGGGGGAATTCCCAGCGAGCACCTGCCGAGGCTGTTCGAGCGCTTCTACCGCGTCGACAAGGCGCGTTCCCGCGAATCGGGCGGGACCGGCCTGGGACTGGCCATCGCGAAACACGTGGTCCGCGCGCACGGCGGCACCATCAAGGCCGAGAGTGAACTGAACCACGGCTCGGTGTTCTACTTCACGTTACCGCGGCAGCCCGAGCCGGCGCGTGTCTAATGATGCCCGTGGGTCTTGCAATTTGCCTTCTCCTCTTTGTGAATTCAACCAAAGTTGACAAGTCTTTCATCGAGAATTCACAAAGCGCGATTATCATGGTAAGTATCTGCAAAGCCATCTTCTGCCGTGCTGGCTCAGGGTTGTCGATGCCGGTATGTGGGTTGGTGTCTTTGACAGATTATTGAGATAACTATGGGTTCAGTTGATCTGGCACCTTTGGGTCCCGAGGCCATCTGTGCACAGCTCCATGAGCAGACGCTGCAGGCATTTCGCGTCGCCCGCATTGCGGCCGGCATTGTCGCCGAGTGCATCGCTACTGGAGTGCCTTCTCTGCTGGACGGCGTTCGCCAGCGCGAGAAGGAACTGGACAATCTGGACCGCGACATTGACCAGGGAGTGACCTCGATCATCACCAAGGTGAACGAAGAACACGCCCGCGAACTGCTGGCCTGTCTGAAGTTCATCATCGATCTGGAGCGTGTTGGCGATCTGCTGCTTAACTGCAGCAATCGCGCCGCCACCGTAGGCAGCCGCATTGAACTGCAGGACATCCGCGACCTCACCGTAATGGCCTCGCGCCTGGAAAAGATGCTGGGTGATGTGCACGACGCGTTCAACCAGCGCGACATCAATCGCGCGATGTCGGTACTGCGCTCAGACGCAGAACTCGATCGCCTGCGCAATCTTATCTTTCTGCGCCACCTGGAGGGCCATGAAGGCACCCATCGCCAGGAGAGCTTCCACGTGCTGTTCATGACGCAAGCACTGGAGCGCGCCGGGGACCACGCCAAGAACCTGGCCGAAGAAGTCTGCCACCTGGTGAGCGGGCACACCGTGCGGCACGTACTGCGCACCTACGACAAGCCGGTCGAGCAGATGTTCATCGAGGACCTCAAGCGGCGGCAAAAGGCGTGAACCAACTACGCTGATCTTCCCGCGGATGACATCGCACAACCTCTCGCGATAGTCTCGATTCATGGCCAAACCAGTTCCCCTCGGCACGCGCGGAGAAGTCGAAAAGCGCGTGGAGTTCAAGAACACTCTGACCGCATGGCGGGAAGAACTGCCGCCCGTGTTATCCACCCCCAATATGATCGGCTGGATGGAGGCGGCAGCTTTCGAAGCGCTGCTGCCGTTCTGCGAAGGCGACGAGGTTAGTGTCGGCACTGCCATCAACATTGTTCATCGCGCTGCAACAGGCGTTGGCGCGACTGTGAAGTGCGAAGCTGTGCTGGAAGAGTTCGACGGGCGCTTCTACTCGTTCCGCGTCACCACGAGTGACGGCGCCGAAGTGCTCGGGCACGGAACCATCAAGCGCGCTATCGTCAGCAAGAGCAAGTTCGAAGAGAAGCAGCGGGCGAAGCAGGCGCAAAGAGCATGATTGGATTCCGCTCCTGATCTTTCGCGGCAAGAACAGGAAATTCACAGGATTTTGCGATACCGCACGCCAGTGTGTCGCATCGGTGAAGTGACGGATCTTTCCGCCGGGGTGAGGTATGACTGTACGACTGAACTACATAACCGCATCGCATGATGCTGCGAAAGCCATGTTCGACCTGCAAGCCCATGTCAGCAACAGCAGCCTGGAACCCTCGCTGCTGGACCTGGTGTATTTGGTGGTGTCGCGCATCAATGGATGCGCTTACTGCATTGACATGCACAGCAAAGACCTGCGTGCCATGGGTGAGAATGAACTGCGCATTGACCTGGTTCACGAGTGGTTCGAGGCGCCGTGCTACAGCGATCGCGAGCGCGCGGCCTTTGCCTGGACTGAATCGGTGACGAAGGTGCGCGAAACGCACGTGCCGGATGACGTGTTTGCACTCGCCCGCAGATATTTCACAGAAGATGAATTGGTGAAGCTGACGCTCGCGGTCGTAACCATCAATGGCTGGAACAGGTTCGCGATCTCCTTCCGCAGCGAGCCGGGCGTGTACCAACCGACTCCAGAACCAGAAGAACACACAGAAGACCAAATCGGCGGCATAACAGACCAGGATGGCCAGCACCCCTGACTTAGCAGGGTCATGTTGTACCCTGATGAGTTGGCTGACACACGAGTTGTTTGGCGGAGGAAGGTGTGCTGATCAAGCCGTTGCCGGTGCTCAACTTCTTTGTTGCGACGGTGATGTTTACCATCGGGCTGCGCGTAAGCGGTGGAGAGTTGCTTGACACTCTGCGCAATCGCGCTGTGATGACCCGGTCGCTGGTGGCCAACTGCGTTATCGTGCCCGCGCTAGGCTTGCTGCTGGTGTACCTGTTTCCCCTGACGCCCGATGTCACCGTCGGGATCCTCTTATTGGCAGCGATTCCGGGAACGCCGATCGCGCTGCAATTCACGCGGCAGGCGAAAACGCGGCTGGCCTTTGCCGCGGCGATGACCTTCGTGCTTTCCCTCGTGAGTGTCGCGATGGCGCCGCTAGCGATCGAAGTGATGCCGCAGGTGGCGACGCGCAGTCAGCGGCCGATACTCGAGTTACTTGCCAGCATCGCGCTGTATATTGGGCTGCCGCTTGGCGCCGGATTGTGGGTGGCAAGGCTTGTGCCTAAGATTGCTCCCCGGCTGGTGCTGCCGCTGGGCATTCTGGCGAGCGTGGTGTTTGTGTTCCTGATGTGGGAGACGCGCCTGGCGCGCCGTGAAGCCTTCAATACAATCCGCGGCCGCGGAACCATCCTGGCGATGGTCCTGTTGCTGCTTTCTGGGATGCTGATCGGCTGGCTGATTGGCGGCCCTGATCCGGAGTCACGGCGAGTGATGGCGACAGCCACCAGTATGCGCAGCGTGATTGTCGTGTTGTATGTTGCGCGTTACTGCTTTCCCGGGACCGACGTATACATGGTCCCAATTGTATATCTCTCCCTGATGGTGCCCACGAACATGCTGTTCCACCTGGCGTTCACGGTATGGCAGAAGGTAAAGCTGAGGCGGGCGGCGCCGGCTTAGCCTGCCTAGCGTCTTTCCGCGGTTGCAATCCGTTGTTATCTCCGTGTTCACCGTGCCTCCGTGGTGAACCGACCCGCTACAATCGTCTGCGATGTCCTTCCGCTTTCAGATTGAGGCGCGTGACGGCGCAGCGCGCGCGGGACGCCTCTTCACGCCTCACGGCGAAGTGCAGACGCCCGTCTTCATGCCGGTGGGAACGCTGGGAACGGTCAAAGGCGTACCCCAGGAGACGCTGGAAGAGTTGGGCGTCGAGATCCTGCTGAACAACACCTATCATCTTTATTTGCGGCCGGGCGTCGAGACGGTGCGGCGGCTTGGCGGTGTGCAGAAGTTCATGTCGTGGAATCGCCCGATCCTGACCGACTCGGGCGGCTTTCAGGTTTTCAGCCTCAGCGATCTGCGCAAAGTGACGGAGGAAGGCGTAGCGTTTCGCTCGCACCTCGACGGGTCATCACACTTCTTTAGTCCCGAGAGTGCCATCGCCGCCCAGATCGGGCTGGGTGCCGACATTATTATGGCGTTCGACGAATGCACCGAGCATCCCGCAGAGTATGCGCGAACGCGCGACTCCATGGAGTTGACAGTGCGCTGGGCACGTCGCAGCAAGGACTACTTCGAAGCCCACCAGCAGGAGACACCGTGGTTTGCTCAGCGGGGTGAAGAATCGCAGGCACTGTTTGGCATCGTGCAAGGTGGGATGTTTCCTGACCTGCGGCGTGAATCGGCGCAGCGGATGGTGGAGATGGATTTCCCCGGCTACGCCATCGGTGGGCTGAGCGTAGGTGAGCCGCGAGCGATGACCTACGAGATGGTGAACGCCGCAATACGTTTTCTTCCTGAGGACAAGCCGAGATACCTGATGGGCGTGGGCACGCCGGAAGAGATTGTCCACTATGTTGCCGCCGGCGTGGACATGATGGATTGCGTGCTGCCGACGCGTGCGGCGCGTCACGGATTGGTCTTCACCTCGGAGGGCCGGCTGACAATCAAGAATGCGCGCTATGCCACGGATGAAGCCCCAATTGATCCAACATGTGGGTGCAAGGTTTGTGCGCGCTACTCGCGCGCCTACCTGCGGCATCTGTATGCCTCAAACGAACTGCTGGCACAAACGCTGAATACCATTCACAACCTGGCGTACTACATTGACACCATGCGCCGGGTGCGGCAAGCTATACTACTTGGGGACTTCGCGAAGTTTCTTTCCGGTGTTCGTCCCCCACATCTGGGCGTTTCTTAGCAGCTATGCACTGTCTGGAGATGCCGGATTCTGGCAAAACGCGATACTATATAAGGTTAGGGCTGTGTCTCTGACCCACGCTGGTACGCTGAGTGACCGGCCGACCGTTGGAACTCCCAGAAATACCCACGACTGTTTTCCGGCAGACGTAGGGGCGACTCGCGTTAAGTAACCGGAAGGCGAAGATCATCCTGAGGACCGCCCAGAAATCTTCAGAAGCGTGAAAGCTTAACTTATAGATGGCCACACAGATTGGTTTGTTTGCGCAGGGTATCGGTGGTTCGGCGCCGATCCTGATGATGGTTGCGATCTTCGCAATCTTCTATTTTCTTCTGATCATGCCGCAGCAGCGCCGCCAGAAGAAGTGGCAGGCTATGCTCAAGGAAATCAAGCCGGGCGACAAAGTTGTGACCAGCGGCGGCCTGACCGGCGTGATTATGTCGGTAAAGGATGACGCCGTTATCCTGCGAGTCCCGCCGGATAACATCAAGCTCGAAGTTGCCCGTTCCTCCATTGTCACCTTAACGACCGCGGAGGGTTCTTCCAAGTCTTAACAGGGTTGCAGTTTTCTCATGAACAAGAATCTTCTCGCCAAGACAGTTTTGATTATTGTGGTGCTGCTTGCCTTTCTGTTCGGTATCTTCGGCATTCCGGGCAGCTTGAGCGGCAAAGGCCTGGTGGCTGCGCTGCAGAACCGCATCCACCTCGGCCTCGACCTCAAGGGTGGCACTCACCTGATTCTGCAGGTGCAGGTCAATGACGCCATTAATGCCGACAGCGACCGCGCGGTCGAGCGTTTGAAGGAAGCCCTCAAGAGCGCGAACGTCGCTTTTGGAGAAATCTCCAAGCCTGACCCGCAGAACCATCCGGAGCTGATCCAGATTAAGGGTGTGCCGCCGGAGTCGTCTTCCGAATTGCGGCGCATCGTCAGCGAGAAGTTGCCGGATTATGACCTGACGTCGGGAGCGGAGAATTCGTGGGCGCTCGCCATGAAGCCGTCGGTGGCCAACGACACCAGGAAAAAAGCGGTGCAGCAGGCGATCGAGACCATTCGTAATCGTATTGACCAGCTCGGCGTCTCCGAGCCGGTGATCCAGGAGCACGGCCTGGGCGACTACCAGATTCTGGTGCAGTTGCCCGGCGTGGATGATCCGGCGCGCGTGAAGGGGATCATGCAGTCCACCGCCATGCTGGAAATCCGCCAGGCGGTAGGTGGGCCATTTCCCAACGAGCAGGCGGCGATGCAGGCCAACGGCGGCGTGCTTCCGCCGGACACGGTGCTGATGAAAGGCAGTGCTCTCCACCCGCAGAACGGAGAGGAGAGCACCGAGGTGTACTGGCTCATCAGCCGTTCGTCGGCGGTGAGCGGAAACGATCTGCGCACGGCCGATGCCGGCCATGACGAGAATGGCCGCGCCGATGTCAATTTCAGTCTGACGGGTGACGGGGGGCGCCGCTTCGCGGCATTCACCGGCGCTCACGTTAACGACAAGCTGGCGGTGGTGCTCGACAACCGCGTAAAGTCGGTCGCCACCATTCAAGAACAGATCCACGATCAGGGCCGTATCACCGGGTCATTCACTCCGCAAGAGACGCAGGACCTGGCCTTGACGCTGCGCTCGGGCGCGCTGCCGGCGGGAATCAAATACCTGCAAGAAGTCACGGTCGGACCGTCTCTGGGAGCGGATTCGATTCGCCAGGGCGTGCGGGCGGCGATCATCGGTATGGTCGCGGTCATGGTATTCATGCTCTTCTATTACCGCGCGGCGGGCATCAATGCGGACTTGGGACTGTTCCTCAACCTGGTTATCCTGCTGGGCTTCCTCGGATTCACCGGGGCGACGCTCACCTTGCCGGGAATCGCAGGCGTGATTCTGACGGTCGGTATGGGCGTGGATTCCAACGTCCTGATCTTCGAGCGCATTCGCGAGGAGCTGCGGCATGGCAAGACGCCGCCGTCGGCGGTGGACCAGGGCTTCGCTCACGCCTGGGTCACAATCATCGACACCCACGTGACCACGATCGTTTCGGCCATCATCCTGTTCCTGTTCGGGACCGGGCCGGTGCGCGGGTTCGCGGTGACCCTGAGCTTCGGTCTGGCGGCCAACCTGTTCACGTCGGTCTTTGTTTCGCGGGTCATTTTCGAGTCCATTCTCAACCGCCACCAGCGTGGCGAGGCATTGAGTATTTAAGAGGATAGCGGTGGAATTATTTCGCAATACCAATATCGATTTTCTGGGCAAGAAGTGGTACTTCCTTGCCTTCTCGCTCATCTTCAGCGTCGCCGGGCTGCTGTCCATTTTCTTCTGGCACGGCATTCCGTTAGGCGTGGAGTTCCGCGGCGGCACTCTGGTTTACGTCAAATTTGCCCAGACTCCGAACCTTGATCAGATCCGGGCCGCGATGGACCGGGCGGGCCTGAAGAACCCGCGCATACAACGCTTCGGGCCAGCCTCTGACAATGAAGTCCTGATCGACCTGGGCATGCAGGAAACCAGCGAGGCAGCCCTCGATCGCGGGAAGAATGTCATTATCCAGGCGCTGCAAACGCAGAATACCGATAATGCCGGCAAGCAGGACTTAAACAACAGCGGGACACCAACCCTTGAGCAGTATCTCCTGCAAAAAGACCCGGTGCACCTCAGCGCCGACGCGGCTACCCAATACCACGCCATGGCTCAGAAGATTGAGGATTTTCGCAACAAGGAGCATGGCGGAGTCTTGAACTCCGTGGATGACCTGCGCGGAATCGTGCCGCCCGAAGTGGTCAGCTCTCTGAAGGAAGGTTTTTACACCTCCGACTTCGTGGTGCGTAATGTGGAGATTGTGGGGCCACAGGTGGGCGGCCAGCTGCGCCATCAAGCAGTCATGGCGACCCTGTACTCACTAGGCGGAATGCT
>JBKQKT010000363.1:0-4706 GCA_052147365.1 Candidatus Korobacteraceae bacterium
ACTGGCTGACAAGCAATTGGCCCGCGCCAAACTGCTCTACGACAAGGGCGCCATTGCGCTGGCCGATCTGGAGAACGCGGAGGACGTCCACACTAAAGCAACGACGGACTTGAACGCCGCCATCCAGCACGTGCACGTGCTCGGCGGTGAGGTGAACAATCCCACTCCACTGCTGCCTTTGCGCGCGCCTATTTCCGGCGTCATCGTGGACCAGCAGATCACTGGCGGCACCGGGGTGCGCTCGCTCGACAATCAGCCGGCGCTGTTTACCATAGCTGACCTTTCGGTGGTCTGGGTCCTTTGCGACGTGTATCAGGACATGTTACCGCGCGTGCATGTGGGCGACATCGCAGAAATAAACGTGAACGGCTACACCGAGACTTTTCCGGGAAAGGTGATCAACATCGGTCAGGTAATGGATCCGACCACGCGAGCGGCGAAGGTCAGGATTGAGCTCCCCAATCCACACGGAATCATGCGCGCGGGCATGTTCGTGACCGCGACGTTCCAGGGCCGCCAGCCGGTGGAGCGTGTTGTGGTACCGGCTTCGGCGGTTGTACGCCTCCACGATAAGGATTGGGTGTTCCTCCCAGCAGGCGAGAATCGTTTCCGTCGCGTGGCAGTGCAACTCGGGCAGGGAGAGAAGGACGGGCAACAGCAGATCATCAGCGGCCTGAAGCCGGGGGACCAGGTGGTGACCAATGCGCTTCAGTTCTCCAGCGCGGCGGAGGAATAGCGCGCATGATCCGGTTCCTGGTTGATTTTGCTCTCCGCAACCGAATGCTGGTGTTAGCGCTCGGCGGAGGCCTGTTGATTTGGGGCATCATCTCCTTTCACGACCTTCCTGTAGAGGCTTATCCGGACGTTGCTGACAAGTATGTCTGGGTCATCACGCAGTGGCCGGGACGAGCAGCGGAAGAAGTCGAGCAGCAGGTGACGATTCCCATTGAGACACAGATGAATGGTCTCGGGCACCTCACCCATCTGCGCTCGACTTCGCTCGCCGGCCTGTCATTCATTACGGCGATCTTCGATGACGACTCCGAAAATCTGCAGAACCGGCAGCTGGTATTAGAAAAGCTCACGCTGGTGAATCTGCCGCCTGGTTTGAATCCCCAGATCGGACCCGACTTCAGTCCAGCGGGGCAAATCTACTTTTACACGCTGCAAAGCACCAATCCGAAATACGACATCATGGACTTAAAGGCGCTGCAGGATTGGGTCGTCTTCAAGCATCTGATGTCGGTACCCAACGTGGCCGCGGTTTCGATCTTTGGGGGCGAGACACGGGAATACCAGGTACAGGTTGACCCCGACAAACTGGTCGCTTACGGTCTATCGATTGCGCAAGTGGAGCAAGCGCTGGCAGCGAACAATCTCAATGGCGGCGGCAGCTTCATTGAACAAGGGCAGCAGGCTTATAACATACGCGCAGTCGGACTGATGCAAACCACCGATGACGTGGGCGCAACTGTGCTGAAAGTGCAGAACGGCACTCCGGTCCGCGTGCGCGATGTCGCAATTGTTACCCAAGGACCGAAGATCCGCCTTGGCCGCTTAGGTAAAGCCATCCGGCACGAAGACGGCAAGGTTGTCGACAACGATGACGTAGTTGAAGGGATCATTCAGATGCGCAAAGGCGCCGAGGCCGAGAGCGTCCTGCGCAATATCGATGTCAAGGTTGGCTTCCTCAACAAGCACGTACTCCCTCCCGGCGTGAAGATCGTTCCACACATTGATCGCGACGACCTGGTGCACTTGACCACGCACACCGTGCTGCACAATCTCACCGAGGGCATTTTACTGGTTGTCCTGGTGCTGTTCTTCTTTTTGGGGAATGTCCGCTCGGCGCTGCTTGTTGCCGCTACCATACCGTTCTCGTTGTTCTTCGCTTCCATCCTGCTGGACCTGAGTCACATTCCGGCCAACCTGCTGTCCCTCGGCGCGCTGGACTTTGGCATGATTGTCGATGGCGCAGTCGTCATGATAGAGAACATTGTGCGCCGGCTGGCGAACCACCAGCGGGGCGCCATCGAAGAAACAATTCGCGCCGCAGCCCACGAGGTGCAGCGGCCAGTTTTTTACGCGATCGCGATCATTATCATCTCCTATCTTCCGATTTTCACGCTCCAGCGTGTAGAGGGCAGGCTGTTTAAGCCAATGGCGTGGACCGTAGCTTTTGCACTGCTGGGCGCGCTGTTCTTTTCCATCCTGCTGGCGCCGGTTCTAGCTAGTTTCGTCTTCCGCAAGGGCGTGAAGGAGTGGCATAACGCCGTAATGAGCTGGATTACCGTGCATTATCAGCAGACTCTGGAGTGGCTCATGGCCCGCCGCATGGTGGCGCTGGCGTGCTTGGTTGTGATTCTCGGCGCAACGCTTTACCTGGGAATCAGCGGTGTGATTGGCTCGGAGTTTCTCCCCCATCTTGACGAAGGCTCGATCTGGGCGCGTGGAACTCTGTCCCCAAGCACCGGCCCAACCGAGGGCCAGCGCATTATGGATCAGGCGCGGCTCATCTTCGCCAGCTTTCCCGAGGTGACGCAGGTCGTATCCCAGGTGGGACGCTCTGATGACGGCACGGACGCCACCGGCTTCTTCAATACAGAATATTTCGTGGACCTGAAGCCTCGCGATCAATGGCGGCCACAATTTCATGGCAGGAAGGAACGGCTGATCGAAGCCATGGACAAGGAGGTTGAAAAGATTCCAGGCGTCACTTGGGGATTCTCGCAGCCAATCGCCGACAACATGGAGGAGGCAGTCAGCGGCGTAAAGGGTGAATTGGCTGTCAAGATCTTTGGCTCCGATCTCAAGGACCTTGAGCAGAAGGGCGAAGAGATCATGAACGTGATGAAAACCGTGCCGGGCGTTACCGATCTCGGGCTCTTTCGTGTTCTTGGCCAGCCCAATGTCGACATAAAAGTTAATCGCGCTAAGGCTGATCGCTATGGGATCAACGTGTCCGACGTACAGGATGCTATTCAAACCGCGGTAGGAGGAAATCCGGTAAGCCAGATCCTGATTGGAGAACAGCGCTTCGACCTGGTTCCGCGCTATCAGGAGCAGTTCCGCAAGTCCATCGACGACATCAAGCAAATTCGCATCCTGGCGCCTACCGGAGAGCGTGTATCCCTGGGCGAGTTGTGTGATATCACGGTGGACGATGGGGCCTCGATGATTTATCGGGAAGGCAATCAGCGCTATATTGCGCTCAAATATAGTGTTCGCGGGCGGGACCTCGGCAGCACCGTGGAGGAGGCCATTGAGAAAGTCAACCGCCAAGTCAAGCTACCACAAGGTTACACGTTGGATTGGGCTGGCGAATACGAAAGCCAGAAACGCGCCAGCCATCGCCTTGCCGTTGTGATTCCATTGACTCTTCTTGTCATCATGCTGGTGCTGTACTCGATGTTCCATTCCTTCAAGTGGGGTCTCTTGGTACTGCTGAATCTGAGTTTGGCGCCACTCGGCGGATTGCTGGCCCTGCTGATTACCGGGACGCACTTCAGCGTTTCGTCGGGAGTGGGCTTCCTGGCGTTGTTCGGAGTTTCGGTACAAATCGGCGTCATCATGATCGAGTACATCAATCAGCTTCGCGGACGTGGCCAGACGGTGCATGACGCGGCGCTGCACGGAGCCACGCGCCGCTTGCGACCCGTAATGATGACCATGCTGGTGGCGACGCTGGGCCTGCTCCCTGCCGCTATGTCGCACGGTATCGGCTCCGATTCGCAGCGTCCGTTCGCCATCGTGATCGTGGGTGGATTGTTGGCGGGTTTGGCGCTGAGCCTTGTGTTACTACCTACGTTCTATACCTGGGTGGCCGGACCTACCGACGTTCTGCCCGAAGAATACGAGGAGATCACCGAATGACGGGCCTCTTCTCATGCCGATCAAGCCGCGTTTCGATCGTCTGGGTCGTGCTGGCATTGGCAGCGCCGGTTGGAATTTGGGGACAAATTTCCAATCCACCTCAAAGCTTGCCGCCGGCAAGTCGCACACCCCAAGTGCCCGGCATTCCACAACTCCCGCCCACGGCTGCACCGCAGGCGCCTGCCATGCTCATCACCATCGAGCAGGCGATTGAATTTGCCAAGCGGAACAACCCCACACTGCAAGCCAACCGAACCATGATCTCGCAGAACAAGGAGCAGGAAGTAACGGCCAACCTGCGGCCCAACCCGGTGCTGACATTGGATGCGCAGTTTCTGCCCATCTTTACTCCTGACATGTTTAGTTCGAGCTACATCGACAATTTAGCGGAGTTCGATGCCGGCGTCGCCTACCTGTTTGAGCGCGGCAAGAAGCGCCAGCACAGGCTGCAGGCCGCCAAGGACATGACTGCGGTGACCGAGGCGCAGGTGGCCGATGCGGAACGCACAACCGTCGAGAACGCGGCGCAGCAGTTCATCGCCGCGCTGCTGGCTAAGGACAACCTGGAGTTTGCCACCCGGCTGCTTGACAGCTACCAGCACACGGTAGGTATCGGCCAGGAAAAGTACAAGGCCGGAGGGATGAGCAAGGCCGATTTGCTGAAGATCCAGTTGCAGATGTTGCAATTCCAGACTGACGTCGCCGCCGCCCAGATCGCCAAGGTGCAAGCGTTAGGATCGCTGCGGCAGTTGATGGGATTCGACTCTGTCCCCCGGGATTTTGATGTGGCCGGCGATCTCGCTTATCAGCCGCTGCCGGTGCGGCTGGAGGAC
>JBKQKT010000364.1:0-9820 GCA_052147365.1 Candidatus Korobacteraceae bacterium
GGAACGATTATTCGCTCCAACCAAAGCCGCTGAAATCCTGGCAATCTTCCCGGCGTCGTTCAATACGTAAGACCGCTGCCGACGGCGAAGCCCTGAAAATCGGGCTGCTCCAAGTGTTTTCGGGTCGAGCCCATCGTAGTCGAGCATCTCTTTCAGTCCGTCGATGGGATATGGCTCGTTAGGGTTGGTCGAGTGATTGCCTCTCGAACATCAGCCAAAGGAGCACCGCGTAAGAATTCAATCGAACCATCATCGTTGCGGCGCAAGCCCAGCTTTGTCCACAGCGCCGGGAGGTCAACAGGAGCAGGCTTGTCTCGCATCTGGCGGTACAGATCCTCCAGGACCGTGGTTCCGGTGGCTTTGTCCCCCGCCACCAAGGCACGCTCGATGTCCCAATCTTGCGTGATGGTTCCTCCTGCTTGAAGAATGCCGCGCAGGGCGTCTTGCAGGCCTCTTTGATTGTTTGTACGCTCTCTAATCTGGACATCAGCGACGAGACAAAAGAGGGCTCCGCCCCAATAGGTGCGAGCCCAGGTATGCGTGCGGTCGAGACCGCGATCGTCCTCACCGGGTTCGCCCTGCGGGAGGTCGCGCATGACGTCGCTCCACATTTGCGCGGTTGACAACTGGCCCGCCTGCGCACGCGCGATCGGTTCGACATAGACAGAGATTCCTTCTTCAATCCAGTGATGCTCCTCGGCCATCGAAGGGAACGCGAGATGGATCATTTCGTGCGTTAACATCCAATCCTCGTCCAGCTGCGAGACTCTCGTCTGGGACCCAACGGAGATCGTGATGAATCCGCCATTTCTCGGGTACGTTACTCCGTGATGAACCCCGGGGCTTCCACTGGTGTGGACCACCAAAGTGAGATGAGGCACTGGAAAAGTGCCATAGTAGGTGCAGACCGCCGTAGCCGCACGATTGATCCACCTCAGCAGGTCATCGCGGGATTCTCCATCGCCGACGAAATGCACGGCAATCGTGGATCCACAGGCATGGAGCGGGACTTCATTCGAAGTAGATGGTTCGGCGTGGGTGGCTAGCAAATGTCCTGACGCAAACCCCCCGGAACACAATGACAAAAGAGCGAGGGAAGACGTGCAAAGGAAAATTCGAGCCGACGGCCATTGATGACGGTGCATCCCACCCACACCATACACGACGTCTGCCGTGGAGGGCCGGAATTTTAAGCCCGGGAATTGTGTTGCTATTTAAGGTTTGCCAGAAAGCATAGGACTTCCTGGTTCGATGCCTCAGGCTCGTCGGTCGGATAGATGTGGCTCGCGCGTTCAAATAGCCTCAGTCGAGCGCCGGAGATTTTCCGCGCGAGAATGTGTCCGTTCTCTGGAGGCGCCAACTGATCTGCATCGCCGTGCAGCACCAGCGTCGGAACGCGAATGTGGGGGAGCCGGTCGAAAGAACTCCACGCGACTACTCCCTGGATCTGCGCGAGGTAACCCGCCGCTTGCGGGAACGTTCTTCGGCGGATTGCGAGGTCCTCGTCGATGCGGGCGCGCGGCGTGGACGTGCTGTAGATGAAGGGAACCATCGCTTGCACTCCTTCCTCGGGCGTCATTGTCGCGCGATCCATTAGGATCTGCATCACGGGTGCCGCGGCCGGAACCGCGTTCGCTCCTCCGCACGCCGTGCAGCCGAGAATCAGCGACCGCACTCGCCGCGGATGGTTGAGCGTCAGCTCCTGCGCGATCATCCCTCCCATCGAGATTCCGTAGACGTGCGCCCGTTCGACGCCCGCTGCGTCCAGGACAGCCGCCGCATCGTCGGCCATTTGCGCCATCGGGTATGGGCCCGCCGGCACGTCGCTTTTTCCGACCCCGCGGTTATCGTAGACAATGGTCCGGTAATGTTCCGCCATCGCCGGGAGCGTTCGATGCCACATTTCGTGCGAATATCCGAGTCCCATGATGAGCAGCAACGGATCGCCCGCTCCTGATTCTTCCCAGTAAATCCGACAGCCGTTGCTGTTGGTGAAAGGCACGAGTCAAATCATATCCCACTCCGCATTTGCTTATTCCCTGGGCCGGAGGCCAAGTTCTACCGGCCTGATGGGCCCATGTCGCCGGCCAGAAAAACCGGCTGCTTCTGGATGTGCCGCCAGAACTCCCCGAATCAGCCGATAAGAGTGGTGTAGACCTTCGGGCACACATGCCTTACTACTAGTCCTCTAGCCCCGTGATCTGCCGCTGTCCCTGGCTTTGTACCCCCCTCCCCTCTCGGTTATTCAGAATCAGCATCTTACTGGCACTTTGCACGAGATTTCGTTGCAGCTTATTGATTTACAAAGACTTATCGTAAAATACTCCTTTATAAGGACTTACGTCTGCCTTTTTTCCGCGCCGCGCGTTGCCCGACCGACAACCGACAACCGGATACTGACAACTTGCTCTCCCGCCCTGGGCGCGAGAAGGGACACAACGACCCTCTCCTCCTCGTGAGTGATATCGCACCGGGCCGAGCGTCGGCAAGTGCAGAGGTCACTCATGCGTGTGAGGTTGGCGAATGAAGATTTTACGGTGAGCGAACAGGCCAGCA
Source organism: Candidatus Korobacteraceae bacterium (assembly GCA_052147365.1). GTDB lineage: Bacteria > Acidobacteriota > Terriglobia > Terriglobales > Acidobacteriaceae > Bog-257. The sequence goes on from JBKQKT010000364.1 coordinate 2,557, forward strand.
GCACAACGTCGCAGACATCCTGCTCACTTGAGCTTGGCGTATTCAGCTTTGGCTTGCTTATAGATGGGGATGTCGGGATCGGCGTCTTTCCAGAGAGTGAGGAAGTTCTGATACGCGATGCGTGCTTTCTCGCGGGCAGCAGGGTCTTTGGCCGCGTCGAGCGCATAAGCGCGAGCCAGTCCGAGGCGGGCCAGTGGCCCCCATGGAGAGTTCCCAACTAGACCGTAGTGGACAACGAATTCCTGAAATTCCGCCGCGGCCGCCCTGCCATCATGCAGCATGAGATAGGCTTCTCCGCGCACGTAAATTGGCAGCAGGAAACCTGTATCTCCTAATTCGACCGGGCTCGCCACTTTCAACAGTTCAACGGCCCGGTTTGGGTCTTTGCGCTGCAAAGCGACGGCCGCCCTTATGGTTGGCAGCCGATACTTCTGGACCAACGTGTCGAGTGGGAATGCCTTGTCGAGTTCGACGGCCAGCTTTTCCGCCTCCGCCGTATCACCAGACCGAGCCAGCGCCAGTGCCGCCCAGGACCGCACATCGCGGTTTGGTGTCAGCTTGATTGCTGCACTGGCATCGGCACGCGCCTGCTGGTTGTTACCCAAATCCGCCTCGCGCATCGCCGCCTCTACCTGATATCCAGCGGCAGTCTCTTTGGCGTCATTGTGCTGGGCTGAATCCATCGCCCGCCGGATCAGCTCGCGCGCACTTTTCCACTTCCCGTACCATGCCTCCGTGTCCGCCTGCACGTTCAGCAGAACATCTTCTGTGCCCGGCTTGCCCGTGGCAGCGGAGGCTAACTGCGTCATCTGGGCCGTGTCCCCCTTAAGAAAAGCCAGGAGGTAGCGAACCAGGAGAAGAGATTCGCCCTGCAGCTTTCGCTCCTCTGCTTGCTGGTACACTGCGTCCGCGTCATCCAGGCGGTTGAGGGCCACGTAGTCGTTGCCGAGGTTGCTGTAGCTGACCTCGTCGTTTGGTTCCATACGTATGGCTTCGCGCTGCGGCTTCACTGATTCTTCAAAATTCCCCAGGTTGCCGTAGATGAATGAAAGATCTGTATATGGCAGGTAGTCTCTCGGGTAGATCTGCTGCCACCGTTCGTAGGCCTGCGCCGCCTTTTCCAGCTCTCCTGTCACATAGAGGTAATAGGTTGCTTCAATGCTGAGCCGTTCGTGTTCGCTCAGCTTCTCTCGCAGGTCAAATGCTTTGCGTACGCTCTCCTGCGAGCGCGCAACTTCGCCAAGGTTGTTGTATGAACTCGCGATGGCGTTGTAAGCGACTGCGAAATTGGGGTCGAGTTCCAACGCCCGCTTGAAGAAAGGCAGAGCGGCTGTGTCCCCTTTCACGCGACTCGTTTTGAGTCCCAGACTGTAGGCTTTCAGAGCTTCCAGTGACGGCGTAGTCGCTTCCTTCAAAGGCGTGGCATATTTCTGCACCGAGCTGAGCGATTCTCCAAGCTGACCGCGCAAGCTAATGGCCGCAGCGTCCAGCGCCTTCAGAACATCTTCCTGTGTCGCGGCCTGCTCCTGCGCTTCCGCCAGCACGTCGCCCGCGCTACAGTTCACCGCTTTCAGACCGATCACATACTGCTTGCCTAACTTGGCAATCCAGCCGGTAAACATGGCTGTGCTGGCCGTACGCACACACAACTCGCGTGTGACCTCCGGCGTCAGCCGGTCACTGGCGGTGCGCCCCATCAGCTTCAGAATCGCGCCCACCTTACGGTCGGGAAGGACGTAGAGAAAGGGCGATTGCCAAAGCTGGATCGCAAGTCCCTGCTTCAGCGTATCGTCGAAGACGGCGTCTCCGGTTTTGTTGTCAAAGTCCGCGAGGACGATGCTGTCTTTATCGGTGAACCTGGCTGGCGTTTTGTGCGAGCGTTTCCAGTAGAGACCGCCCGCAATCAGGGCCATCACGACCACTGCTGCAAAGGCGAGCCATCGGCGCGGGAACCTGTCAGCCGGAAGAACGATGGCACTATCCTGCGCGCCAGCAGCCGGTTTTACTAACTGTGGCTCCGGTTCGGTCTCTGCCGGCGGCGTCTCAGTCCCGTTACGATAAAAGACAGGAACATAGGTGCCTTTGGGCAGCGCAAAGCGGACCGGGTTATGCTCACCCAGCGTCCCGTAGTACTCGGCAAGACGCGCACGGAGTCGCCGGGCTTCGGCTCGAACAATGGGATCAGTGGCTGGGTCGTAATCAGGACGACGGTGGAACACTTCCAGACCGATCAGGTACTCTTTCACGGTTTCCGCTTCGCCGGCCAGGGCCTTCCCCACAACAAATCTCAGGAACTCGCTGTGGCGCGGGGCGTTGCGAAAAGTTGGGGAAGACAGAACTCTCTGAAGCTCAGCCTCGATTTCTCCAGGCGGGATAGGCACACTTGGGGACTGAGTTTGCTCGTCCAGTGAATTTTGTGAGGTCCGATCGTGCATGGACGCTCCGCTTTCGCCTGCCTAACGCGGGGTGGGCAGCCAGATTCGATAGGATAGCCGGAAGTATAGCCGCGTTTTGACCAGCCAGCAATAACTAAATTAAGTCAACGACTTACCGCCGATGCTACCGTAGCGCCCTCACATGCTACTTGCGCGGGGCACGCTTTGCCCCTAGCGTGAACCACACGCTGCGCCAAGTTTCCGAGGGCCCGTTGGAAAGTGGAACGGCGAGGTGAAAAGGAAGGATTGACTATGAGGAGCCAAAGACAAGATCGGATCCGGGTTTTGGAAATCAACTCTCGCGCGGTGACTATTGCGCTAACCCTGACACTATTTGCGTTAATCGCCGTTATTACGCCGGCTGCGACAGCCCAGAGCAACACAGTTTACGCCATCACAGAAGCCGGTGTATTCGGAACTCTGAACCTGACCACCGGCGCGTTTACAGAGCTCGGCAACTCCGGAGTGACGCTTGCTGGCTTAGCCGCCCTTGGAGGCGGGGTCTATGGCGGGTTATACGAAGGCAGCACGCTATACCAGGTAAACCCCTCCAATGGAAACCTTACCGGTATCGGCGCAGCCTCCTTCAATTACGCCGATTTCGGTTCGACAACTTCCTCGCTATACGGCACCTCTTTCGCTTCGAACGGCCACAACCTGTACTCGATTAATGCTGTGAACGGCTCAGCCACCCTCATCGGGCCTATAGGCCTCCCTGCTTGCTATTGCGCTATGTCCAGCGGTGGGAGCACGCTCTATTTCGCTTCCGATACCGGGTCAGGGTCCGTCCTTTACTCCCTGAATACAGCAACTGGGGCCGCAACACCGATCGGTAACACGGGCGTGAATGATATTGATTCGATGATAGTAACGTCAGGCGTTCTTTACGCGAATACAGAAGCGGGTGCGTTGTACACTCTTAGCACCAGCACGGGCACAGCAACCTTCGTCTCGAACACCGGAGTTGACCTCTGGGGCATGGCGCTGACGTTCCGCGTGATTCACAACTTCTCGGGTGGGCAGGACGGTGCAAACCCCAATGCCGGCGTGACGATGGATGGAGCCGGAAACCTCTACGGCACAGCATATTCTGGCGGCACCAGTAATGACGGCACCGTTTACAGGCTACAGAATAAGGGAGCAAGCTGGATCTTTAGCCCCCTCTACAGCTTTAAGGGGGGCGCCGACGGAGCTAACCCTTATTCCAGAGTAATTCTCGGACCGGACGGCCTTCTCTATGGAACGACATACGGTTACCCAAGTAACGGGGCCGGAACGGTTTTCAATCTGAGGCCCCCTCCCCGAGCTTGCACAGCCGCACTCTGCCCGTGGAACGAAACTGTGTTGTATTCCTTCACGGGGGGTGCTGACGGATTTTGGCCCCGCGGTGACCTTATCTTCGACCAGTCACGCAACATCTATGGCACTACGCAGAGTGGTACGGTTTACGAACTAACGCTATCGAACGGCAGCTGGGCGGAGAATACTCTTTACGGTTTCTCAGGACCTGACGGGTCATTTCCCCATGGCGGGGTTATTTTGGACAATGCCGGCAGCCTCTACGGGACGACTTATCTCGGCGGCCTAGCTAGTTACGGCGTAGCTTTCCAACTGGTGCGCGGGATAGGAGTGACTGAGACCAACCTCTACAATTTTGGGGACGGAACCGACGGAGGTTATCTCAATGCCGGCCTGATATTTGACCATCAGTCGTCAGGAAACCTCTATGGCGCCACCAGTAACGGCGGTACGGGCGGGGGCGGCACGGTTTTCGAGCTGTCACCCCCCGGCACTTGGACGAAGCTTACCACGCTTTACAGCTTCGCCGGGACCTCAGGCCAATGTGGGCCGTGGGCTTCTCTCTTCTTGGACCCTGCGACCGGCAGTCTCTACGGCACCACGTTGTGTGACGGCGCTTACGGGTATGGTAACGTCTTCGAGTTGAGCCCTTCCAATGGCGGCTGGATTTACAAGGACCTCTACGACTTTACCGGCGGCAACGACGGAGCAAATCCGGTCAGCAACGTGCTACTCCACCTCAACGGTAAGCTCTACGGCACCGCCTCCGCTGGAGGCACGCAGAATGCCGGTGTCGTCTGGGAGATCACGCCGTAAACCAGTTGTCAGTAGTCAGTTGCCAGTTGCCAGTCAAACGATACGGCCGACAGTTTCGACCAAGCTGTCGGCTTTTTTGTCTGCCTAGGAAGCGCCGCTGATCCTTTTCCCCAGCGCCTTGAGTGGGAAGCGCATTCCTTCGTAGAGGATTTTGCGGCTGAACTTCGATTTGCCGGACTCGCGCTCGGAAAAGATGATGGGGAATTCGCAGAAGGTGGTGCCGCTGCGGTGCAGGGTGAACTTCATCTCCATGAGGAAGGCGTAGCCCTCGGAGCGGATGTGGTCGAGGTCGATTTTGCGCAGCACCTCGGTGCGGTAGCCGACGAATCCGGCAGTCATGTCGTGCACCGGCACTCCGGTGAAGAGGCGGGCGTAGAGGTTGGCGCCGAAGCTCAGGGTGCGGCGGGGCAGGCTCCAGTTCTTGGCGCCGCCGCCGCGCACATAGCGCGAGCCGATGACGACGGGGCAGGTCTTGAGCATCTCCAGCATGCGGGGCAGCAGCTCGGGCGGATGCGACAGGTCGGCGTCGGACTGGATGACGTAGTCGGCGAGATTTTCGGCGAGGATTTTCTTCATGGCGTCGCGGCAGGCCGAGCCGTAGCCGCCCTTGCCGGGGCGCGCCATCAGGTGGACGTTGGCGTCATGCTGCTGAAGGCGGCGGATCTCGTCGGCGGTGCCGTCGGGAGAGTTGTCGTCCACGAAGAAGATGGGCTCGTCGCCCACGGCTTTGCGGATGCGGCTGACCAGGGCGGCAATGTTCTCCCGTTCGTTGTAGGTGGGAATGATCAACATAGGGGTTAGGGGCTAGGGGTTAGTGGATAGAAGAAGCATGTCGGTGATTGTCGGGATTCGGGTCGCCTCTATTCCAATATCTATTATTCAGTGCAAATTCGCAATCCTATCCACTTGGCTCCGGGGCTAAAGCCCGAGCTTTTTGACCGACCGGTCGGCACGGCTGAAAGCCGTGCCCTGATACAAACCATTGGCGGCTATTCGCGCTTGAGCGGCGGATGTTCTTCCAGGCTCTTGCTGACTGCGTCGGCCACCAGAGCGTTGCCTGCCGCGTTGTAGTGCTCATCGCCGAAAATGAAATCGTTCAGATACCAGCATCCGGGCTGGCCGGAGGGACATTGGTCCTTCACCGCAAAGAAGGCAGGGAAAACGGAGATGAAGCTCTTGCACTTTCCGGCGCACCAATCGCGCCACATGACGACCTGCTTCGACTCGGCGGTGTCATGGACAATTTGCGCCGGCCAGGGATAAACCGCCACGCTGAGAGGGATGTTGCGTTGCTGAAGTTCTTGCCATAGGAGCGTCATTTTGGACTGTTCCTTGGCAAGCCCGGCCTGGAGCCCAAGCGGGCCGTATCCAATTTCATAGGGCGCGCTGTCGGATACTGGCCGGTAGGTCCATGCTGAGCGCTCCAGGTCGAACAGTGGGCCATGTCCCACATTGAGGGAGTAAAGACCGTGCTTGACGGCTTGGCGCTCCAGGAAACCGACGACGGTATTGGTGAGAAGAAGGTGATCGGTGATGTAGAGGCGAAGATTGGCGTACCAGCCGCCGTTGTGGATGATCTGCTGCGGGCCATCCACCGCGCCCGAGGCGTCGATGTCCCGGTAGAAGGCGGCTTCATCCTGCGCGTCGGACATATCAATGAATACGATGACCTCGTCGAAGAGCACGCCCTCGTTGAGCAGCCCGCGCGTCACATTGAGGTAGTTCGAGGGCGAGTAACTCTCCACCGCGCCGTTGAGGAACTCATATTGCGGGAAGCGGGCGGCGATTTGCCCGATATAGCTATCCGGCCACGAGCTCATGCCTTCGGTGAAGCTGTCTCCCAGTACCAGGATGCGCGGCCGTGCGCCGGTGACCGGAACTTTGCGGATGTTCTCGTCGCGGAAGCCAAGACTGTTGGTGGCAAACGGGTAGGACTGCTTGCCCCAGTGACGATCGCACGAACATTCCGGCTGCAAGGCGTGATGACGAACCGTGTCGCGGGCAAAGCAAGTGGCTGCGGGACTGATTGGCGGTGCGGAGCGCAGGACGTGGGCGCTCCAGAGCCAGTCAAGGGCAAAGAATAAGAGCAGCGAAACCAAGACTGCAATTGCGAGCAATCTGAACTTGCCTGAAGGCCGTCCGGGATTTGTGGACGGGACGGAGTTGCGTTGCTCGAGCCCTTGCGGCGTTGTTCCCAATAAGTCTTCTCTGCGAAGGAGTTGCCTGGCGGTGGGCGACAGGCAGAAAGATTATAGCTGTCCGGCAGGAGAGGACGGGGCGGTCGAAGGCCGCCGAGGCTACCTTATGGCGGGGAAGGCGGTGTGAGTATGGGCCTGCGCCTCGGCGTAGAGAGCGTCAATCTCCTTGCGATAGCGTGCTTCGAGATGGCGACGTCGGAGCTTCATGCTGGGAGTGAGTGTTCCGTCGGCGATACTAAGCTCCTCCGGAATCACCAGCACCTTCTTCAGTTTCTCGTATTGGGCGAGGTTGCGGTTCAGTTCTTCGACGATGCCCTCGTACAACGACTGTATATGGGGCGACCGTACCAGCTCCTTGCGTGACGAGAACTTAACCCCATGGCGCCGGGCCCATGCTTCCAATTCCGCGAAATTGGGCACGATGAGCACCGCCGGGAACTTGCGCTTGTCGCCCAGCAGCGCCGCCTCGGCCACCAGCAGGTTGGCCTTCAGCGAATTCTCTATTGGTTGCGGGGC
>JBKQKT010000365.1:0-3647 GCA_052147365.1 Candidatus Korobacteraceae bacterium
GTGGCGGCGGCGCGGAATCCGAGGGTGTTTGGCGAGGCCTGGTGGACGACTCGCGAGTGGGCGAAGAACACCTTCGATGAGTGGTCGAAGATTCTGTGGTTTGAAGTGGCAGACCGATGGCGATGAAGCAGTTCAGTTCTCAGTTGTCAGTTCTCAGTTCTCAGTTATCAGTAACGGAATCCCAAGATCGCGAGATCATTCTTCTGGTTCGGGTTTAGCTGACGACTGAGAACTAAGAACTGATAACTGGTTCCGCCGGCTGGCAACTTCCGTGGTTCTGGGTTAATTTGAAAGTTATTCATATCGAGGAGGCATCATGGCACAAGTCACGATTACGGTGCGACCGAACGGTCCTTTGCGCATAGACGATCCTAATGGTCTGGTCGAGATGGTCGACCTCGATGGCAAGAGATACGATCTGACGGGTAAGACGGCGTTTTCCCTTTGCCGGTGCGGCGCTTCCGCAAACCGTCCTTTCTGCGACGGCAGTCATAAAGTCGCCTGTGCGGCGCCGGTTGCGGCCATCAAGACCGAGTAGTTACAGGTCTCAGGTGGCAGGTCTCGGGTCTCAGGAAAATCAAATTCCAAGGCCCAAGACCACATGCCACATGACACCTGGGATCTGAGACCTGACACTTGACACCGGTGCCCGGGACCTGATGTGCTACGACTTCCGATTCCGATTGGCCTTCCCATAACTGCTAGACTTGTGGCAGAGCCATCATGCTACGCCTCTGCTATTTCGGAGCCCTGCTGGGCATCGCGGTGTCGCTGTGTGCCCCGGCTATTTCGCAGACGGGTGCGACGAATGGCGCACGCGTCCAGCACGTGCTGGTGCGGGGGAGTGGAGCCGCGATGGAAGTGGAAATTCAGACTTCCGGGGCTCCGGTTGCGCCGGATACGCAGGCCATTACAGGTCCCGACCGCATTGTCGTGGATTTTCCCGGAGCGCTTCCTGCCGCCGAATTGCGCGCCCTGCAAGTGAATCGCGGTGCGCTGAAGCGGGTTCGAGCGGGATTATTTTTCAGCAATCCTCCGATTACTCGCGTTGTGCTGGATCTTTCCGAGCCCCAGTCCTATCAGATATCGACCGGTCAGAACGCGGTGGTTGTAAAGCTGGGTCAGATGAAACCGGGTCAAGTGAATGCAAGCCAGGTGAATTCGAGCCAGGTGGTTGCCAGCGGAGCCGGGACTCCTGAGGTTGCGACGCGGCCTGCCGCCAGGCTTCAGAATGCTCAGGTTCAGCACGGCACGCTGCAGAATGCCGCTAGTCAGAATGCCATTCGTCAGAATACGTCGGCGCCGTCGAACATCAAGCTGGCGTCGGCAACGATGGACGCGGCAGTTTCACGGGCCGTCCCGCAGGCGGTATCGCAGCTAGTTTCACAGGCGGCGGGCGGATCGCTTCCTGTGGTTGCGAATGCGGTTCCACCGGCGCCGCGAGTGACGGTTTCATATGACGGAGGGATGCTGCGCATCCGCGCCGAGAGGGCTACGCTGGCTGAAGTGTTGTTCGAAGTGCAGCGCCAGACACAGGCTGAGATTGCCATCCCGGCGGGCGCCGAGCAGGAAGACGTAGTCGCGGATCTCGGGCCGGCTTCAGCACAGGAGGTGCTGGCGGCGCTGCTGAACGGTTCCCGCTACAACTTTATTTTTGTCGGAAATGAACTCACCCTGGAGCGCGTTATCCTGACGCGTCGCGACTAATTTTCCGTATCGCGCCAACCCAAATCAAGTGCAGGTTTCGAGTTTCCGCAAGATTGCTATGGCGAGATCAGACGCACGGCGACGGGAGAGGCGCCGTTGCCGAGAATGGGAGCGCCACCAACATTGGTACCGCAACCTGCCATGTTGACGATGGTGGTATTGATACTCGCACTCGTCACGGCGAGGCCGCTGGGATTCAGAAAGAGCTGGACGAAGCCGATAATCGGCACATTGGTGCTCCCCGGGCCGAACGCGGTCTGGTCAAATACAGGTACCGTGACCAGCGAATCACTGACCATTACGTTGCTTAGGGCCAACGAAGGATTGGCGAGTACCACTGGATTGTCGTTGCCGGCGACGAACTCGAAAGGCGTGGTCGGCGGAGCGGTGGAAGTGAGGGTATCGCCTCCGCCGGTTGCAGCATGAGTCAGGCAATTCAGTGCGTTCGCCGTGTCAGCATCTCGGGGGCCGTAGGCGGTCAGGTCGATATTGGCCGGATCAGCGACGGAACTATGGCATGAGATTGGTAACTGAACGCAGCCCGCAATACTTTGTTGATAGTTCGTAGTCAACGCCGGGCTACAGGTGGGTAGTGCGGTGGTAGGAGCAGGGAAAGAAGATTGATCGCCAGGATAGTAATTCCAAGCCACCGGAGCGGGAAGTGCGCCCGACAAGCAGTTGCCTGTCGGTCCGCAGGCGAAAGTCATCTGGGCGCCGCTCGACCATCCCAACAGGTTTGAGTTGGTGATGGAGCCATCGGTGCCGAAAATGGTCGACGCTGGATTTGTGGGGTCGATGTTCGGCAGCAGCCACGGCTTTACGCAAATGGGTTCGACGGGTGGTGCGCTGGTGCCGGACGAAAGTACTGCGCCCGAAGGATTGTAGGCTTCGGCGGTTGCTGAGGCGGCCACAGTGATCTGCGTGCTTCCCCAGATGCGGGCGAAGAAGGTTGGCAGATCGGTTCTTTGCGTCCGTACGGTGACTTTGGGATTGGTGGTGGTTCCGACGGAAAAACTGACCGTGACCTCGCCGTTGGTGGCGACCAGGTATCTTCCTCCGACGAGGCTATTCTGGGCGACCTGGATGGCGACCGCACCGGCGAGGGTCTCTGCTGCCGCCGTCAAGCCGGGCGCATTCGAAGTCATTCCTGAGTTGGCGAGCATGCGTGCGGCTGCGAGGGCTGCGCCATCGGCTGCCAGTTGCGCCTCGCTGCGCGCGGTGTAGATCGTGACGGCGTCGATCGACAGCGCGGCCATTCCTCCTACGACAAAGAGCATGAACACAGCGACGAGCATGATCACGATTCCTTCTTCGTGATCACGCCGCGAGCAGGGCCGCAAATTAGGCCGCAAATTCGTTCGCGAATTGGATCGATGGGGTCGCAAGCATCCTCACATCTGGTTATGGACTGTTGCGGTTTCAGTGAGCTGAGTTATCGCCGCATAGGCTGCGCCTGGTATTAACAATTGAACCACGCTATTGAATCGCCAATTATAGGGAAACGTAATCGTAACGCTGCTGGCGACGGCTACCGGCGGGCCCGAGGCGCAGGGCGGCGCGGCGGTACACGTCGGCGCAGCGGCACATACGCATCCGCGGTTGATGGTAATGATGAGGTTGTTAATGCCAGTCGCGGAAGAACAGCCTGAAATCGTATAAGTCCACGAAAGGCCGCCGTTTGGTTGGGAGGGCGCAGGAGGCGGCATCACGCAAGATCCCGTGTTCGCGTTGGGTAGCGCTCCACTGCCGGCGAGCGAATTGAAAATTGCGGTTACCACCGCTTTCAGAGAATCGGGGTTCGTGGGAACGGAAGCGGTGCCTCCGGTGACGTCGGTCATCGGCTGCGCGCCGGCAAGGATGGCCCCTTCCTGCGCGGCCTGCTCGATTTTCTGTTTCTGGTTGAAAGCGCCGCTGAAATCGTAGATGCCGACGACGAATAC
>JBKQKT010000366.1:0-9595 GCA_052147365.1 Candidatus Korobacteraceae bacterium
GGCGGCAGGAGCTGAACGTCTTCCGCATGCGTCTGCTGGGCGCGGAGGTGCGCGGCGTTGACTCCGGCTCACGCACCCTAAAGGACGCCATCAATGAGGCCATGCGTGATTGGGTGACCAACGTCCGCACGACCCATTACCTGCTCGGCAGCGTGCTGGGAGCGCATCCTTACCCGACCATGGTGCGCGACTTCCATCGCGTCATCGGCCAGGAGGCACGCAAGCAAATTCTCAAAGCCGAGGGGCGGCTGCCAACTGCGCTCATCGCCTGTATTGGCGGCGGGTCGAACGCGATTGGCCTTTTCTACGAGTTCCTGAAGGACCGCGACGTGAAACTGATTGGCGTCGAGGCGGGAGGACGTGGCCATTCGCTTGGCGAACACGCCGCGCGTTTCGATGGCGGTGGCCCGGGCGTCCTGCAGGGCACATATTCCTACGTACTGCAAGACCAGGCGGGGCAGATCGCCGCGACCCATTCGGTTTCGGCCGGGCTGGATTATCCGGCGATTGGACCGGAGCACGCCTGGCTGCATAATCAGGGGCGCGCGGAATATGTCTCGGCCAGCGACCAGGAGGCGCTCGACGCTTGCCGCGCGTTAGCTCGCCTGGAAGGAATCATTCCCGCGCTGGAGCCCGCTCACGCCATCGCGGAGGTCATGAAGCGCGCGCCGCAAATGGCGAAGTCCGACATCGTCATCGTCAACGTCTCGGGCCGCGGTGACAAAGACATCGGGATTTTGCGGGAGAATCTGCAGTTCTAACGAACCGGCGTCATAATGGCAATCCGCTTCAAGAGACATCCCGGACTCGTTGCGTACATCACTTGCGGCGATCCTGACCTCGAGACGTCGCGCGAGGTGGCGCTCGCGGCGGTCCGCGCCGGAGCAGAGGTGGTCGAACTGGGAGTACCGTTCAGCGATCCGGTTGCGGATGGCCCCGTAATTCAGCGTGCCAGCGAACGCGCACTGAAACATGGTACGAACCTAAGCGGCGTTCTCGCCATGGCAAAGCAACTACGCGAGCAGTCGAACGCCGGACTGATCATCTTTTCCTATCTGAATCCCATCCTGCAGCTCGGACTGGAGAAATTCTGCTCCGCCGCCGCAGAGGCCGGAGTTGACGGTGCGCTGGTGACCGATCTTCCGGTGGAAGAAGCCGGTGAGTATCTGAAAGCGATGAGGGCGCATAAACTCGCGCCGGTATTTCTGGCAGCACCAACGAGCACAGACCGGCGCCTGCGCGACGTCGCAAGGCATTCGCGGGGATTCGTGTATGCGATCTCGCGCACCGGCATAACCGGCACGCGACAGGAATTGGCGAGCGATGCGCGTTCGCTCGTGGAGCGGTTGCGAGCACAAACCAAACTTCCAATTGCCGTCGGCTTCGGGGTCTCGACGCCAGAGCAGTTCGCTGAGGTCGGCGCCTTCGCCGACGCAGCCGTCGTCGGCAGCGCGATCGTGCAAAGGATCGAGAAGAATCCGGGACGTGAAGCGACGGCTGTGTCAGAATTCTTAACATCGCTAACCGGAGCGGCTGTAGTTCGTAGTTGCTGAGAATTGCAAGAATCAACCACAGAGCACACGGAGATAACGGGGTTTTGGTATCCAAAGAGTATTCTCTGTGTGCTCCGTGTCCTCCGTGGTGAATGATTCTCTGCGAAACACCGCGGACTTGGGCAGAAAACCAATGGATATTGCGGAGTGGCGCAGGAAGATCGACGACCTGGATCGCAGGCTCGTCCAGTTGCTGAACGAGCGCGCTCAGTGCGCCCACGAAATCGGCAAGCTGAAGCGCAACTCGGGAATGCCAATCTATGAACCGGATCGCGAGAAGGTCATCTTCGAGAACATCAAGCGGCAAAATGAAGGGCCGTTGTCGGAGGTGCAATTGCGCATGATTTACGAACGGCTGGTGGACGTGATGCGGCAAATCCAGCGCGAAGAGATGGCGCCGGAGCCACCGCGCGAAGACGAGGCGACAGAACTCGAACCTAATGATTAGGCAGCCGGATAGGGTTTCGTACTATAGGGGGCCTTCGACTCGTCCGCGCAAACCCGGCGCGGACTCGCTCAGGATGACAGAGCGAAGTGCAAAAGCGGATGGCTGATAGCTGACGGCTGAGAGCTGAGAACCATGATCGTTGCCATGCTTGAATCCGCGGGCGAAGACCAGATCCAGGGGGTCATTGACCACCTGGTAAAGATGGGCTTCGAGGTACACCGCAGCACCGGCGCGCGCCAGACGGTGCTGGGCGCGGTGGGCCGCCGCATTGATTTCGACATCCGCGACATCGAGGTGCTCTCCGGCGTGCACCACGTGCACCGTATCAGTTCGCCCTACAAGCTGGTCGGTCGAAGCTTCCGACCCGACGGTACGACGGTCAAGCTGTCCAATGGAGTGGAAATCGGCGGCAAGAAAGTGGTGGTGATGGCCGGGCCCTGCTCGGTCGAGTCGCAGGAGCAGATCTTCACCGCCGCTGAGCTGGTCAGCCGGGCACGCGCGAAAGTCTTGCGGGGCGGGGCTTTCAAGCCACGCAGCTCGCCTTACACATTTCAGGGCCTCGGGCTGGACGCGCTCAAGCTGCTCCGCGAAGCGGGTGACCGCTACGGGCTGATGGTGATCAGCGAAGTCATGGAGATTTCGCAGATCGACCTCATGCTGCCGTATATTGACATCTTCCAGGTGGGCGCACGCAACATGCAGAACTTCAACCTGCTGCGCGAGCTGGGCAAGGTCCGCAGGCCAGTTCTGTTGAAACGAGGCATAGCGGCTACCATCGAAGAACTGCTGCTCTCAGCGGAGTACATCATGTCAGGCGGCAACTATCAGGTCATCCTGTGCGAACGGGGAATTCGCACCTTCGAGACCTACACGCGCAACACGCTGGACATCTCGGCGATTCCCATAGTTCACAAGCTCTCGCACCTGCCCATCACCTCCGACCCTTCGCACGGGACCGGATTGCGCGACAAGGTTGAGCCCATGGCCTGCGCGTCCGTCGCCGCCGGGGCCGATGCATTGCTGATCGAAGTGCATCCTTCGCCCGATAATGCGCTGTCGGACGGTGCGCAGTCTCTCTACCCGGAGCAATTTTCGGAGTTGATGGAGCGGTTGCGCATGATCGCTCCCGCAGTGGGACGGACGATTGGATAACGGTAAACTCTAACCTTGGCGATTCAGCAAATCACGATTGTAGGAACGGGCCTGATCGGCGGCTCGTTGGGGCTGGCACTTCACAAGTGCGGATTCGCGGGCACGATCATCGGCTGCGACAAGCCTGAGGTGCTGGAAGCAGCCATAGCGCGTGGCGCAATCGATCGCGGCGGCAGCGATCCCAAACAGGCTGCCCGGGGCAGCGATGTCGTGGTGTTTGCAACGCCCGTGGGCACTATTTTTTCCTTGTTCGAAAAACTCGCGCCGACAATTCCTCCCGAAACCCTCATCACGGATACCGGCAGCACCAAGGAACGGTTCGTGGAGTACGCGCGCCTGATATTTGGCGCGGCAGCGGCTGAACGTGTTCTGCCCGGACATCCCATGGCGGGCAAGGAGCATTGCGGCATCGAGAATGCCGACCCCGACTTGTTCCGCGACGCTGCCTGGCTGATTACGCCGATTAATGCCGATCAGTCATACACTCCGCGGCAGCGGGAGTATCTTGACCTGCTGCAGTCCATCGGAGCGCATGTTGTGGCAATGGAGCCGACGCGCCACGACCGGCTCTGCGCCTGGGTGAGCCAGTTGCCGCAGATGATTTCTACAGCCCTTGCGTCGCTACTGCGAGATGAACTCGGCGACGACGAAGCAGTTGAGCAAATTGGCGGCCGGGCGCTGCGGGAGATGACCCGCATCGCTCACAGCCCTTATTCGATGTGGCGTGACATTGCGCTGACGAACAGCAAGAACTTGGAAGAAGCGCTGTTGAGCTTCGAGCAGCAACTGGCACATTTGCGGGAAAACCTGAGCGGTCCGGGCCTGCGCCAGGCATTCGAGAGCGCCAACCAGTTTGGCCGCAAGCGAGACACGGCTGGATGACGTTGCGGGGCAAAGAGGCAGAATACAATTCAGTCATCATGCAGAGGCCTTTATAGTTAACATTTGGTTAATGGCTCCCATCCCTCCGAGGGACGCAAAGTGGGGATTGGAGAGGCTGATCGGACGATAAGTCATTTGAATCCGCGATTGTAGCCCTAACTTTTTTGCTTGCAATATTTTGCAGGGAGACAATTTTTCTGCCTGTTTATTTTCAATATTTTGCGGCACGTTGTGGGAGGGGGGATGCAAGCCTGTTTGCCGCCCTGTTCTCCGCGGCCGGGGAGAACAAAGATCAGCGGGCGATTTTCCCATTTAGTTAACAGAAACCAGATGACCGCTCCGAGGAACTTATCATGGCAATGAACAAAGTTGTCGCAACTGCAGACGAGGCCATTCACGACATCAAGGATGGTGACACCATTATGCTCGGAGGTTTCGGGCTATGCGGCATTCCGGAGAACCTGATCCGCGCATTGGTCAAAAAGGGCGTAAAGGACCTGCACACCATCAGCAACAATGTGGGAATTGATGACGCCGGATTAGGGTTGATGCTCGCCGCCGGACAAATCAAGACCCACAAGGGAAGCTATGTAGGCGAGAACCGGTTGCTGGAAGAGATGGTGCTGAACGGCCGGATTGATCTGGAGCTGATTCCGCAGGGCACGCTGGCCGAGCGCATTCGCGCCGGCGGGGCAGGCATTCCCGCGTTCTACACGCCGGCGGGATTCGGCACCGTTGTCGCGGAAGGCAAGGAGACGCGGGAGTTTCACGGCCGGCCTTATGTTCTGGAGCGCGCGCTGACCGCGGACTTCGCGCTCATCAGGGCCTGGAAGGGCGACCGCTGGGGCAATCTCGTGTATCGCAAGACGGCGCGGAATTTCAATCCCATGATGGCAACGGCGGCGAGAATCACCATCGCGGAAGTCGAACACCTGGTAGAACCCGGCGAGATTGATCCCGATCACGTCCACACGCCCAGTATTTATGTGCACCGTATATTCCAGGGCAAAGATTACGAGAAGCGAATTGAGCGAAGGACGATACGCAAAGCGTAATTGGTAGAGCGGGTCTTTAGGTCCGAGTCGAAGGACACTATGGAAAACGGGGCTTCAGCCCCGGATGAAGGTTCAGGAGATCTAATGGCAATGCCCCCGAAAGTCGAAAAGCAGAAGGACACCGAAAAACGAGACCGCATTGTGCGGCGCGTGGCTCGTGAGTTGCGCGATGGTTTCTATGTGAACCTCGGTATCGGCATGCCGACGCTGGTGGCAAACTGCGTTCCACCAGGCATGGAAGTGGTGTTGCAGAGCGAGAACGGCATGCTGGGCGTCGGGCCTTACCCTCTGCAAGGCACAGAAGATGCAGATCTGATCAATGCCGGGAAAGAGACCGTGACAGAGATTCAAGGCACCGCCTATTTCTCCAGCGCGGAATCGTTTGCCATGATTCGCGGCGGACATGTCGATCTGAGCGTGCTGGGCGCGATGGAAGTGGATGAAGAGGGCAACCTCGCCAACTGGATGATTCCGGGCAAGATGGTCAAAGGCATGGGCGGAGCGATGGACCTTGTGGCGAGTGCCAGACGCGTCGTCGTCGCCATGGAACACACCACGCGGGACGGCGCGCCGAAGATTCTGAAGCGTTGCACCCTGCCAATCACAGGGCTGCGCGTGGTGCACAACATCGCGACCGAGATGGCGTGGATACGGGTAACTCAGACCGGCTTAGTTCTTGAGGAAATCGCGCCTGGATTGACGGTGAAGGATGTCCAGCGCGCCACAGAAGCCCCGCTGATCACAAGTCCCGAATTGAAGCCGATGCTTTCGTAACGTCGCCAAAAGCTCTCGTCAGTCGTATTCCCAAATCGGGAATCATCCTCGTAAGTCACACCCGCTCTGTGACGTACGTCGCTGACCAGACCCATCAGAACAAGGCATAGTGAGTTGTAGTCGCAAGCGACTACGCACTTTGAAAGAAGGCTATTATGCGTTTACGTTACGTGTGTCTGGCAGCTTTGGTACTTGTGTTTACGGTTATTCTAGCCGCGCAGACAAATCCCAACCCGCAATCCTCCGCTTCGCCGCAAGCGGCCAAGCCTGAGGTCAAGAAAGTTCCTGCAGCCTATACCGATCCGTCATCGGGGAAAGGAATGTACGTGGCGTATTGTGCATCGTGCCATGGCCCTGATGGCAAGGGTGACGGTCCGGCAGCAGCGGCGCTGAAGGTGCCTCCAACAAATTTGACGCAGTTGGCGGCCAAGAACGGCGGCACGTTCCCTGATGCTCACGTCATGCAGATTATAAAAGGCGACTCCGCGACCGCCGCGCACGGCAACAAAGATATGCCGGTCTGGGGCCCGGTTTTCCTGCAGATGGGACAACATGACACCGCACAAGTGCAACTGCGGATTCGCAACTTGACGAAGTATTTGGAGTCGATCCAGCAGAAGTAGCTGTTGGCTGCAAGGTTTGTCCGCACAGTTGAAGAGCTGTTTCCAAGTGACTGTAACGCCAGCGAAACAGCTCTTCGTTTCGTTGACACTGGCCTTGTGGCCTGTTAGGTTTAATAGTTCCAGTAAAGATCCTGCGCCCGCAGTGCTTCTTCAGCAGTAGGCACTCACGAACAGACAATGGATACCACCCTTAAACAGGTAGGCGAATTACTGCTCGGAGCCATTCCGACCGTCGTTCTTCTGCTGCTGCTTTATGCCATTTACAACCTGCTGGTACGCAAACCGCTGATGCGTACCCTGGACGCACGTCGCGAGCGCACTGAGGGGGCTGTGTTGAAAGCTCGTGCTGATGTCGCCGCCGCCGAGGCCAAGACTCAGGATTATGAGCAGCGTCTGCGAGAAGCGCGAATGGTCATCTTTAAGGCACAGGAATCGCGGCGTCAGCAGGCGCAACAAGCTCGCGCCGAAGCTCTCGCGGAAGCGCGCGCCCGGGCGCAGCAGCAGATCCGTGAAGCTCGCGCCGCTATCGAACAGGACATGACCGCAGCGCGCGGCGGGTTGCAGGCCGAAGTGGACAGACTCGCGTCCGAAATCATCCGCACCATTCTGAGACCGACGGGCGCGGCCTCAGTGATTGGTGGCCAGCCGTGAGGCAGACGAAGACGCGCCGACTGGCTTTGGTTCTCTTCTGTATTTGCTTGGCCCCTGGAATGGTGAGCGGCCAGGAACACGGCGCGTCTTCCTCTTCTTCTTCCACTGCGCAACCCGAGCAAACGGCTAAGCCCGACCAAGTCCAATCATCGACTCCTCAGCAAGGTCAAGCTCAGAATCCCAATGCCGAGTTTAGCAAGGAGCTGACGAAGACTTCCGAGGCTGCGGCCGAGGAGGCAGGCAAGAGAGATGCGAAAGTTGCCATGGAGTTAAAGGCAGAGCACTCCCCGGTTGTCTCGTGGATCGGGCGAACCATCGGCATTGGCCCAGAGAGCGCTTATGTCCTTTCGCTAATCATCAACTTCGGAATCCTGCTCGCGTTCTTCTGGGTGCTGTTGAAAGGCAAGATCCCGCAGATGTTCCGCGAGCGCACGGCGACCATTCGGAAGGGAATTCAGGAGGCGCAGGCTGCCAGTGCCGATGCATCGCGTCGTTTGAAAGCCGTCGAAGAACGGCTGGCGAAGCTGGATACCGAGGTTGCGGAAATTCGGACTTCGGCTGAGCGCGACGCGGCTACCGAAGAAGCGAGGATTCGCCAGGCTGCGGAAGAGGACAAGCGTAAGGTTGTGGAGGCTGCCGAAACCGAGATTGCTGCCATCGCACGCAATGCCCGCCGCGAGTTGAAAGGCTACGCGGCTACGCTGGCGGTTGACCTGGCATCGCGGAAGATCCGAGTAGATGAACCTACCGATCAGGCGCTGGTGCGGGAGTTCATTGACCAGCTTGGAAAGGACGGCAAGTAGACATGGCCGCCGTTTCAAGCCGCTACGCCCGCGCTTTGGTCGAGGTCGTCCTCGAGCAGAAGCTCGATGCCAACGTTGCGAGAGAGCAGTTGAACTCTTTTGCGGAAGCGGTTCGCGAAAGCGTTGACTTGCGTAGAGTGTGGGAGTCGCCGGCAGTTCCCGCGGAACAGAAGCGCGCATTACTCGACGGTATTGTCGGCCAGATTCAAGCCTTCAAGGCGATACGCAATTTCATGGCGGTGATCGTTGACCACCGGCGAATTCCGATGCTGGACGAGATAGCGCGCCAGTTCGCGGTTGAACTTGATGCGCAGCTGGGATTTGTGGAAGCGGAAATCTCCAGCGCCCGACAGCTTTCCACAGAGGAGAAGCGCGGGGTGGAGTTCCAAGTCGAGCGCTTGACCGGCAAGAAGGTTCGCGCCCGTTACGCCTCCGACCCGGCACTCCTGGGCGGAGTTATGGTTCGCGTGGGCAGCACGATTTACGACGGCTCCATCCGCGGACAACTGGAGAAGATGAAGCAGGAGCTTATCACCGCCTAGCGCGGACCCTTATTGTTAAGTACTGGAACGGATTCTTATGGCGCAGATCAAAGCAGACGAGATCACCAAGCTCATCCGTGAGCAGATCGACAACTACGAGACCAAAATCGCTGTGGACGAAGTCGGCAGTGTGATGTCCATCGGCGACGGCATTGCCCGGGTCTATGGACTCGACAAGGTAATGGCTGGCGAACTGCTCTCGTTCCCACACAACGTGGCGGGCATCGCTATGAACCTGGAAGAAGACCAGGTTGGTGTGGTGCTGATAGGCGAATACACGGAAGTCGAAGAAGGCGACGAGGTCAAGCGTACCGGTCGTATCATGAGCGTGCCCGTGGGCGATGCGATGATCGGCCGCGTAGTCAACGGGCTCGGGTTGCCCATCGACGACAAAGGCCCGGTCAACACCGACCAGTTCATTCCGACCGAGCGTCTCGCGCCCGGTGTCATTGACCGCCAGCCGGTAAAGGAGCCGATGGCCACTGGATTGAAAGCCATCGATTCCATGATTCCGATCGGCCGCGGCCAGCGCGAGTTGATCATCGGCGACCGCCAGACCGGCAAGACCGCGGTCGCGATCGACACGTTCATTAATCAGAAGGGAATCAACGCCGGCAGCGACGAAGGCAAGAAGCTCTATTGCGTCTATGTCGCGGTGGGCCAGAAGCGCGCGACCGTGGCGCAGATCGTCAAGACGCTCGCCGATTACGGCGCGCTCGAATATTCCATCATCGTAGCATCCACCGCGTCCGAGCCAGCGCCGCTGCAGTTCCTGGCGCCTTACGCCGGCTGCGCCATGGGCGAGTATTTCCGCGACAACGGCATGCATGCCGTCATCATCTATGACGATCTCTCCAAGCAGGCGGTGGCCTATCGACAGATGTCGCTTTTGCTGCGCCGCCCGCCGGGACGCGAGGCCTATCCCGGCGACGTGTTCTACCTCCATTCGCGTCTCCTGGAGCGCGCCGCCAAGATGAACCCGGAACACGGTTCGGGCTCGCTCACCGCGCTGCCGGTGATCGAGACCCAGGCCGGCGACGTCTCGGCCTATATCCCGACCAACGTCATCTCCATCACCGACGGCCAGATCTTCCTCGAAACCGAACTGTTCT
>JBKQKT010000367.1:0-5635 GCA_052147365.1 Candidatus Korobacteraceae bacterium
GTTCGTAAGTATGGGTACCACGACCCACGACGTCGCCGTTGTCCGCCACCAGCACCGCGCCCACGCATGGATTGGGAGAGGCTAGTGCCACGCCTTTCCCGGCGAGTTCCAGCGCTTGCTGCATGAACTGCTGATCGGTCGGGCGGTTGGTCATTTCAGTCGAATAGCGAGTTCACGAAGTCTTGCGGATTGAACGGCAGCAGGTCGCCTGCCTTCTCTCCCACTCCGACGTACCGCACAGGCAATCCCAGCTCCTTGCAGATGGCCACCACTACCCCACCCTTGGCGGTTCCGTCCAGCTTGGTGAGCACGATGCCGGTGACCCCCGCAGACTGCGTGAACAGTCGCGCCTGCTGCAAGCCATTTTGCCCAGTAGTCGCATCCATAACCAGCAGCGTCTCATGGGGAGCAGTGGCGCTGAAACGCTGCGCGGTGCGCCGCATCTTAGCTAGCTCATCCATCAGGCTGGCCTTGGTATGCAGGCGTCCGGCCGTGTCGACGATCACGTAATCGGTGTTGCGCGCTTTAGCGGCCTGTAGCGCATCGAAAAGCACCGCCGCGGGATCGCCGCCCGGCTTGTTCTTTATGACCTCTGTTCCCGTGCGATCGCCCCAGATTTCCAGTTGCTCAATGGCGGCGGCACGAAACGTATCGGCCGCGGCAAGTAGCACGGTCTTGCCTTGAGCGCGAAGGTTGTGCGCCAGCTTGCCGATGGTAGTCGTTTTCCCCGTGCCGTTAACGCCCACGACCAGGATGACCTCCGGCTCACCATCAACCTTCTGCACGGGGTTCTTGTCGGCGGCGTCGAGGATACCGAGCAGCTCCTCTTTCAGCACGCGCTTCAGTTCCTCGACATTTTCCACCTGCTTGCGGTCCACCTTGTCGCGCAGCGACTGCAAGACGGTCGCAGTGGTTGCGGTGCCCAGGTCGGCCGCGAGCAGCGTGGCTTCCAGATCATCGAGCGTGTCGCGATCGATCTCTTTTCTGACGCTAACAACGTCTTCAATTCGCTCGCTGAGGCTCTCCCGCGTACGCGTGACCGCCTCTTTCATGCGCTGTAAGAAACTGGGTTTTTCTTCGGTGCTGCCGAATAAGGTCTGAATCATGAATGAATCCGCCGCAAAATTTCATTATAGACAGGCAATTGCGTGGCTGCCGTCACGCCAAACTGCCGCTGTGCGGTTCCGCTCGCAGCGAATCCCGCCCCCTTGTATCGTCATCCAAGCTATGTTCTTATCGGAGCTTTCATGGCAAAGTGCGAGCACCTCAAGCAAGCGAATTTCAAGGTCCCACCCAGCGGCGATGTTTGCCAGGCGTGTGTCGAGGCCGGGCAGAGGTGGACGGAGCTGCGGCAATGTCTTATTTGCGGATATGTCGGTTGTTGTGATTCTTCACCCGGGCGTCATGCCACCCAGCACTTCAAGGATACCGGACATCCGGTCATTCAGGCCTTCAAGTCCGGCGATTGGAAATGGTGCTATGTGCACGAGTCATACCTGTAGTTCGCAGCCAATTCTCCAAGATCTGTCAAAGCATGTGCCAGCCAGGTTTGCATATCAAACTGTACTGTGTACTCTGTATTGAGTCGCGGCAACTCCGATCTAATTTGACCAACAATGTCCCTTCCTAAACCCACCAAGTTGAGCCCAGTTGTAATCGCCCGGCTGTGCTTGCTGTTGCTGCTTTTATGTGCAGCGGCTCTCTCCCAAGTTCCTTCGCCGTGGGTTGACACCAAGCCGCTCCCCATCGACACCGGTTCTACTGGTCTGAAGGAGATGCTGCGCCGCCTGCACACCACAGGCCGCCTGATGCACACCGTCGCTCACCCCGACGACGAGGATGGCGGCATGCTAACCCTGGAATCGCGCGGGCACGGTGTCAGCGTGTTGCAGCTCACGCTTAACCGCGGAGAAGGCGGCCAGAACAAGGTTGGCAGCAATCTCTTCGACGAGCTCGGGATAATCCGCACGCTTGAGCTGCTGGCTGCCGACCGTTATTACGGAGTCGAGCAGCGCTTCACACGGGTTGCCGATTTCGGTTTCTCCAAGACGCCGGAGGAGACCTTCGAGAAATGGGACGGTCACGATATTGCCTTGGGCGACATGGTTCGCGTGATTCGCACTTTCCGCCCGGATGTTATCTGCACTCGCTTTCAGGGCAGCCCGCGCGATGGCCATGGGCACCATCAGGCTTCGGGCATCCTGACACGCGAAGCGTTCCGCGCCGCTGCCGATCCCACGCGCTTCCCCGAGCAAATTCGCGAAGGCCTCCAACCCTGGCAGGCGAAGAAGCTTTACATGGACAACGTCCGGGCCAACGAAGATTGGACGGTACAACTGGAAACTTCGCAGTTCGACCCGCTCCTCGGCGAGACCTATGTGCAGTTCGCCTGGAAGGGGCTGAAACATCAGCTTTCGCAGGGCGCAGGTTCGTGGACACTTCCGGAAGGACGCCGTACCAGCTTCTATAAACTGATTGACTCGGCAATGCCAAAGGCGCCCGCTGCCGATGCGCACGAAAAGGATTTCTTTGACGGAATTGACACCTCGCTGCCGGGGCTGGCTGCGCGGCTGGCCGCGGACGAAACGAAGGTACCGTGGCTGAAGCCGCAGCTTGAAGCAGTCGCGAAGATGGTTGACGAGGCAACCACGGCCGCCGAGAAGAACAGTCAGGCGGCAGCGAAGCCATTGCTGCAAGGCTCGAGTCTCATACATGCTCTCATTACCAAAATCGAAAGCTCTCCGCTGACTGCAATTGAGAAGGCCGATCTGCTGGCTGACCTCCGCACTAAACAAGAACAGTTCCAACATGCAGCAAATCTTGCCCTCAGCCTGGAACTGGGCGTTGGACCAGGAACTCCCGACGGCCGTCCCATGGCGGAAACGTTCGGTACCGGCGACGGCGACGTGCTGGCAGCGGTCATCACTGCAGGAAAATCGTTTCTGCTGATGGCTAAGCTCCACAACGGCAGCCCATTTCCGGTGGACCTGAAGCAGTTCACGCTTGACGTGCCCCAGGGCTGGAAGTGGGAGCTGTTCATGGATCGCGTACCCAAGCGGCTGGCGCCGGGCGATGGCTGTGCCTTGACTTTTCGCGTTACCCCGCCCAGCGACGCGCAGCCTACCAAGCCCTACTTCCATCGCACCGATCCTGACGTCGATGCGGTTTATCACGTTGATGATTCCCAGTACCAAACCTTGGCCCTGCCGCCGCCTCCGGTTGCCGCGCATGTCATGTACAGCGTGAACGGCGACGCGGGTGAGGTCCGCAGTGTCGCGCGCACCCCAATGCACAACACTAAGGGCGACGCCTGGTCCATGCCCCTCGCGGTTGTCCCCCCCTTCTCTATCGAAACCTCGCCCAGCACGCAGATAATCCCGGCGGTAATCGATCCTTCAGAGGAGCTCAGTGTAGTAATTCGTTCCACGCAAGATCGTGCCAATGGCATTGTGCATCCGGAGATACCTGCAGGATGGAAAATTGAACCGCAGTCGGCGACCATTGAGTTCAACCAGCCCGGCGAACACGCCTCCGAATTCAAGGTATTACCTGACGGCGCGAAAGAGTCGAGATACAGCGTACGGGCTCAGCTCAACTCGGGCGGACGCGATTATAGCGAGGGCTACAGCCTGGTCGCGCGCCCGGACATCGGGGGTTTTTTCTACTATCAGCCCGCGCTGCAGCGGGCCAGCGTAGTCAATGTCAAAGTCCCCCCTGACTTGAAGGTCGGCTACATCATGGGGGCCGGCGATGACATCCCCACCGTGTTGCGGCAGCTCGGCCTGGATGTCACTCTCCTTACGGCGGACGATGTCGAGCACGGCAATCTCAGCCGCTTCGGTACCATCGTTCTCGGC
The DNA here is from genome assembly GCA_052147365.1 of Candidatus Korobacteraceae bacterium. Taxonomy (GTDB): domain Bacteria; phylum Acidobacteriota; class Terriglobia; order Terriglobales; family Acidobacteriaceae; genus Bog-257. The sequence goes on from JBKQKT010000367.1 coordinate 3,858, forward strand.
ATTCGCGCCTACGACACCCGCGACGACCTGAAGAAGAACAATCAACGTCTGCTGGATTACGTGCAGAGCGGCGGCACCTTGCTGGTGCAATACAACACATCGCCCGGCGACTTCAACGCCGGGCACTATACCCCGTACCCGGCACAACTCAGCCGGGATCGCGTAACCCTCGAAGAGGCTCCGGTCACGATTCTCGATCCGCACAGCCGGGTCCTGCACTATCCCAACCCGATTACCCTGCATGATTTCGATGGCTGGGTGCAGGAGCGCGGCTTGTACTTCATGGACCAGTGGGACCCACAATACACTCCGCTGCTCGCCTCAAATGACCCCGGTGAGCAGCCGCACAAGGGGGGCTTGCTGGTGGCGAAGCTCGGCAACGGTTACTACATCTATACGGGCTATTCCTTCTTCCGCCAGTTGCCGTTCGGTGTGCCGGGCGCCATTCGCCTGTATGTGAACCTGCTAAGCGTGGGCCATGAGCCAAAATAGTCCGGCCGGACAGCCGGAGCTCATCCGCGGCATCGGGCTGGCTGGTGCCACCACCCTCAACATGATTGACATGATCGGCGTGGGCCCTTTCATCACCCTCCCGCTGATCGTGACCGCCGCCGGCGGCCCGCAAGCCATGCTCGGCTGGATTGCTGGTGCCGTGCTGGCGCTGTGCGATGGACTTATCTGGGCCGAGCTGGGCGCCGCTATGCCCAGCGCCGGCGGATCGTATCGCTACCTGAAGGAAATCTACGGACCGAAGACGCCGGGACGGCTGCTGTCGTTCCTCTTCATCTGGCAGCTTTCTTTCAGCGCGCCGTTATCGGTCGCCTCGGGCTGCATCGGGCTGGCGCACTACGCGGGGTACCTCTGGCCGGGCTTGGAGCAGATACTCGCCGCGCGCACGCTGCAACTGGCTGTCCCTCTGGTTGGCATGCTGGAGGCGCGAGTGGTGGTCATGCCCGCAACGTTCGTCGCTATTGGAACCTGTGCCTGCGTCGTGTTCTTGCTGTATCGGCGCATTACCGCCATCGGCAAGCTGGCGGAAGTGCTATGGGTGGTTGTCATTGGCTCGGTGTTATGGGTGATTGTGGCGGGCCTGACGCACTTCAGCCCGGCCCGCGCCTTTGATTTTCCTGTGGGAGCATTTCATCCTTCGCCCCAGTTCTTTACCGGCATGGGAGCGGCCATGCTGATCGCGACCTACGACTACTGGGGCTATTACAACGTATGTTTCATTGGTGGAGAGGTGAAAGATCCGGGTCGCACCATCCCTCGTGCCCTCATCCTCTCCATTGTCTTGGTGGCGGCCCTCTACATCGTGATGAACGTCAGCGTGCTGGGCGTGGTGCCGTGGCGCGAGCTGACACAATTCTCCAGCGACCAGAACAACTACGTCATCTCGGTCTTCATGCAGCGGATTTACGGCAACTGGACCGGGCGAATCGCCGCCGGGCTCATTATCTGGACGGCGTTCGCCTCCGTGTTCTCGCTGCTGCTTGGCTACTCGCGCGTGCCTTATGCCGCAGCGCTCGATGGCAATTACTTCCGAGTGTTCGCGCGCGTTCATCCCGAGCATCGCTTTCCTACAGTTTCGCTGCTAGCCCTCGGCGGCGTTGCCATGCTGTTCTGTTTCCTGCGCCTCGCCGACGTGATTGCGGCGCTCGTCGTCATTCGCATAATGTTGCAGTTCATCGTGCAGGCCGTTGGCGTGATTGTCCTGCGCGTTCGCTGTCCCGACATGCCCCGGCCCTTCCGGATGTGGCTCTATCCGCTGCCTGCGCTAC
>JBKQKT010000368.1:0-4382 GCA_052147365.1 Candidatus Korobacteraceae bacterium
CCGACCGATTGATAATTGAGCTCGCCGAGAAGTGGAACGCCCCGCCGACATATCACAGCTACTACCAGAGAAGACGCAATCCCCACGTCGAAGAACCCGCACAATCAAAAGCTGAGAGACAGGCCCGCTCCGTGGAGGATTTAATCTGGGCCGAAATCCATGCGGCTTTTTGCAAGAAGGCTGCTCGGTATCGAGAAGAAGTCCATGCCATCAAGAACAACGTGCATCTGCTCATCGGGCTAATCGCTGGTTACGTTGCTGGCAAACTTGGCTTGACTGTTGCCGTCGTCGCTGCCTTGGTCGCAGCGTTACTGCGTGTCGTCTTGAAGATTGGCGTCGCAGTGTTCTGTCAGAAGTTTGAGTCCGGTTTTTTCTGACTCGGAGGCAAAATGACAGTCACGAGCATCATCGGAAAATTAGACGTGTTGCTCAATACTGGCGTCAGGACGGAGGCACAAGTTGTCTATCTGATGGCCGCTGTACGAAAACTTCTCGAACAAAGACCACCAGACCAAGACGAAGTCATGACTTTCGACTATCTGAAGTTTTATTGTGACTGGACACTTCACTCGGAACTTAATGGCCGAATGGCACAAAGGATTCTCCGGCTCTTTGAAGCCGCCAATCTGGAACTCAAGGCGGGCGGCGAACTCCGTAATCTCCCCGATGACTTGAACAGGCAGATCGAGTTCATCTCAAAGATGACATATTTTGAACGGGAACTAACCCGGTTTTTGGAGATCAACGGGCTGCCGAGTTTGGATGTAAGTCGCCCGGACGGGTTTGCATACTTTCTTCACCTTTATGCAGAAGTCATTGAAGACTGCCCACTCGTCATGAGTGCCAAGAACACAACGGCCAGTGTCGATAATGTGACGATTCGAGTGGACTTCGCAAAAGCATCCCCAGCAGACGGCGGCGAAATGTTCTACAGAGTCAACTGGATCGTCTCTGACAAGAACGGGCAATCCGGCAACATTTCCGTCATCAACTCATTTTCTCTAGAGGGCGTTAGCTCAATGACTGAGGTCAAGAGTGTTCGTTTGGTTGGTTATGACGCCGTAACTGGCAAGCAAGTATTTGCGCTACCCAACTACGCTTTGACGCACAGCATCAGTGTTGGCTTTCCCACGCTTGGGATCGAACCCACCGTGTTGATTGTCGGGGACATCCCGTGGAAAGTGGTTGGCGTAGTCGTGGAGGATGCTCCAGACTCCCTGCGAGTCAGTGTGAAGAAAGAGTAGGGCGACTATTTCGTCCCGTCGATCTTCTCCATGATCCTCTCCGCCCACTGAATGCTTGCAGCGATCAACTTGTCAGTCCGTGGGCTTCCTTGCGGTCCTCCGAACAGATCGTCAGCCGTCTGCATGTGCAGGCTGGTCAGAATAGCCGCCATGATCCCGATGACCCGTTTGCGGCCCTCGTCCATCTTGGCATTTTACGGTGTTCGCTTTTATTTCGCCAGCAAAACGTGGTAAGATCGTCGGAGTTGGTAGGGAGGGCACTATGAATTTCATTCCCTTGCAGAACGGTGACATGGTTGAAGTCATCAACCCGTTCTCGTTCAGCCGCCATGTTGGAATCTATGCAGCGGGCCGTGGCTTCGTACACAACGACAAAGCCTGTTGCGTCGCCCTCGTGGACGAAGCAACCTTCACGGGCGGAAGGAAGATGCGAATCCTGAGTCGAGCCGCAGGGGGTTGGTTTGAGCAGGAGCAAGTAGTGGAGAGGGCTTTGAGTCTAATCGGCCAGCCCTATGACCTGCTCAAGTTCAATTGTGAGCATCTCGCTTACTATGCCCAAACTGGAGTGCCTCGTAGCCCTCAATTGGCGACGGGCTTTGCCGTCCTTCTCGGCATAGTGTTCTTGGTTGCACTTGGCAGGAGCCAAGCGTAGCGACCGACCTTCGGCCAGGAGATGTTTATGAGTACCGAATGGATTGAGCAACAGAACGCAGCAAACCAGCGGGCCACTGCTGAGGCTGAGGCAAGCAGCCGTCGAGCACTAGATGCGTCGGCTCGAATTGCGAATCGGAGCGGAGATGTGTTCCAGCGGTTCGTCAGTGAACTCAAATTGAACACCGACGCTCTACCGAAACTGGTCGGTGAGGAACTCTCCGGCAGCACGTCACCAATCGGGGCAACCAGTTGCCAAGTCAATGTGACGTGGCACAACATCAGGTACGGGCCGAACATCCTCAGTTGGAACTACCATTTTTCGCCCGACGGGATTCGCTTTGTCATCTTCGGTCAACCTGAGCGTATCTTCCCTTTTCGGCTCAACCGCAAAGGTGAAGTCGGCATAGGGTACGGCGACGACATCGTTACGCCGGAGAAGATGGCAGAGTTGACGATCAAGAAAATGCGTGAACTCGCCAGAAAAGTTTCGGGATCGTACGTCTAGGTCTTCCGTATCTGCGTTCTAAGTAAACGGCATGAGGGGTCACCAATGCTTTTTCGATTCGGTTGCGATGAGAGCCAGGTGCCGCGACGCGAGGCGAGAAACTTAATCCTGTCAGGCAGTGATACCAGTGATACCGAAAACAGTGACAAATAGGGTTCCAGCAGCAACACATGCAACGGCGGCTATCAGGTGAAACATGTTGTAAAACATTGTAATAGCTTAAGTTAGTTGGAATGTGCTTAAGACGCAGAAGGATAGCCGTTGTGGACAAATAGAATCCCACTCTCTCCGCCACCAAGTCTTAACTGCAGAGAAATTCACCCGCCTTTTACCCCCAAATATGCGAAACATGCCCAATTTCCACGATAATTGCTCAGCAAACCGGACTGCAGAGAACGGACTGCTCAGCCGATAACGGATCACTGTCCCGGCTTTTCTCTGGACGGCACATTCGCAGTCCGGTTTCAAGAAGGGCGTAATGCGAATGCAATGCGATTAAAAGCCAGGGATTCGGCCTTGAAGAGTTGACTCTTCTCGGCGTCCTGGGGATCGATTTCCGCGCTTCCTCTAAGCCCGTTTCTGGCCAACCGAGTTAACGGCGATCATTCACTGGACACAAGCGCGTTTATCATTACTTATGTGGTGAAACTTCCTACAAGCCGACTTCGGGACAACGTCGTCCGAGTCTGCCTGAAAAAGCGAAAACGCCGTTGGAGCATACAAGTCTGCCGTGTAATCCATTCCGCTAGAACCGTGGAGCGTTTACACTGGCGCTGACGATTTTGCTTGAGTGTGAACGAGCGGCAGATGACCGAGCATCGAATTCTTCGAATCGCGATTTTGTTAGGCATGGTCCTTGGCGCGTCGCGCGTGGACGCGCAGAAGGTTGAGTTGTCGCTGGACGCGTCGACAGCCGGCGCGAAGATTGACCGGAACATCTTCGGCCAGTTTGCTGAGCATCTGGGCCACGGGATTTATGAGGGGATCTGGGTCGGCACGGATGCGGCGATCCCGAATACTCGTGGGATCCGCAATGACGTTGTTACCGCGCTAAAGGCGCTAAGAGTGCCGAACGTGCGCTGGCCGGGCGGCTGCTTCGCGGACGAATATCACTGGCGCAACGGAATCGGGCAGCAGCGGGCGGTCACGCTGAATCCGAACTGGGGTGGAGTGATCGAACCAAACACATTCGGCACGCACGAATTCATGGACTTCATTGAGCAGATTGGGGCGGAAGCGTACATATCCGTCAACATGGGCTCGGGGAGTCCGCGGGAGGCGGCGGAGTGGCTGGAATACATGACCGCCGCGCAGCCGACAACTCTGGCTAAGGAGCGGGCGGCAAATGGTCATCCTGCGCCTTATAAAATCGGGTACCTCGGCATTGGCAACGAAAGCTGGGACTGCGGCGGCAACATGACGCCGGACTATTATCTGAGCCAACTGAAAATCTACAGCCGGTTCGTGCGCAACTTCAATCCAGCGCAACAGGACAAGCAGCAGATGCTGAAGATTGCTGTGGGGCCTGGCGGGGGCGAACCGCGCTGGACGGAGTGGACGCAAGCGATCATGAAGGCCTGGCAGCAGCACACATGGAGCTGGGATATCAATGGCCTTTCGCTGCACTCCTACACCGTGGGGAAGTGGCCGCCAGCATTTACGTCGGTGGGGTTCGGCGAGGATGAGTACGCTGAGATTCTCAAGTCGACTCTGGAAATGGATGAATTGATCGCCAAGCATTCGGCGATCATGGACCAATACGATCCGCAGAAGAAGGTGGCGCTGGTCGTGGATGAATGGGGTGCGTGGTACGCGCCGCTGCCGGGCACGAATCCGGGATTCCTGGTGCAGCAGAACAGCCTGCGTGACGCGATTCTGGCGGCGCTAAACCTGAACATCTTTGCCCGACACGCCGATCGGGTGCATATGGCTAACATCGCTCAGATGATCAATGTGCTGCAGGCCATGATCATCACGGA